>DATEUF010000292.1:0-7500 GCA_035283325.1 Pyrinomonadaceae bacterium
CAATCGCTCGCAGATCGTGAATGTTGACACTACTGCCTACAATCTCTCCGGGTCGACGCTGACATTCAGACCGCAGTTCCAAAGTACTTCTTTCACCAGTAACTTCTTTATACGCGAGCGGCAGCTACAATTCGCCGCCCGCTTTGAATTCTAGCCCCGGGAAAATAGCAACAAAAACCGGGTGGACCTCATAGGGGGCCACCCGGTTTTGCATCTCTACTCCTAAATCCCGTTACGTAACTATGGCGCCACCTTCCTGATCTGTTCCACTCTGAACTCTCAGATTAGCCGATCGCCCTCGTTAACGACTGAGTCTTGACGATAATGGCCGCCGCGGCTTTGCCGATTGTGCCGGGCTGCCTGTGCCACCAACAGCGCTACCTCAACAGCATTGCGCAAGCCTATCAAGCCATCATCAAGTTTCGTAGTACGATAAAAAGTTTCGATCTCGTTCGAAAGATGACTCAGCTCGCGAATCGCCCGCGATAACCGATCAGCACTGCGAATCAAACCGACATAGTGCCACATGACGTTTTGAATTGTCTGCATGTCTCCCTGGATTAAGGCAGGGTCCGCGTCCGCTGTTAAGCCGCTCTCATCCCACGGCGGCACGTTGTCAAATTCCGTGGATGCTAAACGCTGGAATGCAAGCTCTTCTTCAATTTGTTGCGCTGCACGATGCCCCCACACCAAACCTTCCAACAACGAAGTGGAAGCCAATCGGTTCGCGCCGTGCACTCCCGTACAACTAATTTCTCCCACTGCATACAAACCCGCGATACTCGACAACCCCCACTCGTCCACCAACACGCCGCCACACATGTAGTGTGCCGCCGGTACGACAGGAATGGGATCGGACGTAATGTCGACGCCGGATCTCAAACAGCGTTCATAGATGTTGGGGAAGCGTTCCCGAATAGTGGCCGGTGGCAGTCGTGAAGCAATATCGAGCAATACGTAAGGGTAACCGTGGCGTTCCATCTCGTAATGAATGGCGCGTGCAACCACATCGCGAGGAGCCAGGTCTTTCCACTCGGGTGCATACTGTGACATGAACGGCTTTCCCTCGACTGTCAGCAGAATACCGCCCTCTCCCCTAACAGCTTCGCTAATCAAGAATCCTTCTGCTCCGGGCACCGCCAACGCTGTGGGATGAAATTGAACATATTCCGCATTGGTAATACGCGCTCCGGCTCGGTGTGCCATTGCCAGACCGTCTCCGCGAGCTCCAGGTGGATTAGTAGTGTTTCGATAGATGCGTCCCAGGCCTCCGGTAGCAAGCACTGTCGCCTGCGCTAGGTACCGATGTACGGTCCGTTGCGCTCGATCAAAAATGTAAGCTCCGTGACAAGAAATCGGGCGATAGTTATCAAGCGGATCTCGAGAATGGTGAGGAAACGTGATTAGGTCAACCGCAGTCATGTCAGTTTCAAGAATCACGTTTGGGCAACGACTCAGAGCGTCAATCAACCCACTCATTATCGTTTGGCCCGTGCTGTCACCCACATGAAGGATCCGGCGGCGGGAATGCGCTCCCTCCATCGTATAAAGGAGATCTCCCGAAGGATCTCGAGCAAACTGCACGTGTGCCGTATCCTGGAGAACCTCCTTGAGTAACGATGGACCTTCCTCAGCTAGTATCCGAGCGGCTTTGGGCGAACTGACGCCGGCGCCCGCTTCCAGAATATCAGCCAATAGAATTTCAGGACTGTCGTCAGGGCCGCGACCTACAATCCCGCCCTGCGCATAAAGTGTGTTGGATGCGTGTGGATCGCTGGCTCGACTCACCACCGTAATCTTGCGCTTTGGATTGCGCGCTAACTTGAGTGCGGCGGTTGCGCCGGCTATGCCGCAGCCGATGATGAGGACCTCAGTTCTGTTCAATGGGATTCTTCTTTTCGCTCACTTAGCCGATGGAGATCATTCTTTCAACAGCTCTTGCAGCTCGTTGCAGAATGGACGGCGGGATGTCGATAAGGAATTGCTCCTTCCTGAGCGACTCAAGGGTGTCTTCAAGTGTAATGCTGTTCATGTGGGGGCACCTGACGCTGCAAAGGCGGAGCATCTCTTTGTCAGGATTAGCGGCGGCTATATTGTCGCCCATCGCGCACTCTGTCAAAAGCAAGTAACGAGGCGCGGAAGTGTTCTCGACATGTTTGATCATGGCACCGGTACTGCCGGAAAAATCTGAGATCGCGACGACTTCAGGACTGCATTCGGGATGCGCCAGGATACTTACGTCAGGGAACTGTCTCCGAACGTTTGTAACATCTTCGACGGTAAATTTATCGTGAACCTCGCAGCGTCCTCGCCATCCGATCATTTCAAAGCCTGAGCCATTATTCGGTGCTTCATCATTCGCGGCACCCGGGAAGATGATGCGTTTGCCTGTTTCTTTGGCGACGTTTCTCGCCAGATACTCATCAGGCAAAAAGATAACAGTCTCTGATTTGAGTGATTCGACTACAGCCACAGCATTTCCGGACGTGCAGCAAATGTCGCTTTCGGCTTTAACGTCGGCGTAAGTGTTTACATAACTCACAACCGGGACACCAGGAAATCGTCTCTTCAATTCGCGAACGTCGTCAGCCGTGATGCTGGCTGCTAGTGAACAGCCCGCTTTCTCAGAAGGCAGCAACACCTTCTTGCTTGGATTCAAAATTTTCGCGGTCTCCGCCATGAACCGCACGCCGCAAAAAACGATGATTTCCTTTTCGGTCTGCGCTGCCTTTCGTGCCAACTCCAATGAGTCTCCGACAAAATCGGGAACCGAGTTAAAAAGCGCTGGCTCCATGTAGTTGTGGCCCAGAATGACAGCATTCTTCTCTTTTTTGAGCCAGTTGATCTCGGCGGCAAGATCAGCCTTAAGCCGCAGTTCAAAATCGGGCACTAAATGGCCTAACTTTTCCTGCATGGCCCGGTACATCTGTTCTGGATTGGTTTCTTTATTCATTTAATTACCGGCCTAATAGTTCCCGACATCTCGCCTATCTAGAGAAAGACTCAAATCAAACACTGGGGCTGAATGAGTCAATTCTCCAACTGATATGAAGTCAACGCCAGTTTCGGCGATTTGACGCACGTTGGCCAGGCTAACATTACCCGAAGCTTCCAGCTTTGCTCGACCTTCTGTCAACTGGACCGCTTTCCGGATAGTTTCCAAATTCATGTTATCCAACATGATGAACTTTACCCCTAGCTCGAGTGCCTCCCTTAGTTCCTCGATAGTTCGTGTTTCAACTTCGATTTCGACTTCGCCTGCGGCCCGACGCGCAAGGCTTACCGCGTTCTTTAGAGAACTGGCACAAGCGATGTGGTTGTCCTTAATCAGAATTAGATCAAATAACCCGTGTCTGTGATTTAGGCCGCCACCGCGTCTCACGGCGAGCTTGTCAACCTCACGCAATCCGGGCGCAGTCTTTCGAGTGTCGAGAATTTTCGCCTGCGTACTCGCGACCAAATCCGCAAATTTCCTCGTAAGCGTCGCAATTCCTGACATTCGGCCAAGAAAATTCAACGCCGTCCGTTCTGCCGTTAATAAGCCTCTGACTGGTCCTGATAGCTGCGCCAGCAACTGACCGCACTCAACCCTCTCGCCCTCGGCCACCGTTGGGTTGAAATCCACGTGACGATCAACGTCAAAAAATACCTGTGCGGCTACGTCCAGCCCGGCGATAACTCCGCTCTGTTTCGCTCTAATCTGCCCGAGTGACGTGAGTTCCGGCGGCACGATACTCTGCGTCGTAATATCGCCGGAACCGATGTCTTCGGCGAGAGCGTTTTTGATGCAGGCGGCAATTGCCGCTCTGTACGTTAGGGGAACTCTTTCGATCATTGGTCATATGATACGGAGATGAGCAGGGCGGGGCAATCACCCCTCAGTCCCGGGTAGTGGGTCATTTACAAGTTTAAACAGGTGAGATTTGTTTCCGGCGATCCGTGCTGTGGCATACTCACGTCATGCCAGCAAAGCAAAAGGCCAAACGACCGCCACCCGATCCAAACGAACTTGCTAAGTATATCTTGGACGTGACTACTGGCGAGGCTGATAAGATCGAACCGCCAATGAAGAATCCTCACGCCCAAGCCTTGTCCAGAATGAGTGCAAGCAAGGGTGGAAAGGCTCGGGCCAAAAAGCTCTCTGCCAGCGAGCGCCGCGCAATTGCCCGAAAAGGTGCGCAGACCCGCTGGGCAAAAAAGTCTAAATAATTCCTTGCGCTATAGTACCGCCTGTAGTACTATGGGCTCGTGCGAACGCTTCCTGCTTCCTTTCAGGTTCCTGGACTTACCAGTGAAAGAGGCGAGGTGTTTGCATGGCTCGTTGTGCGAAGCTCTTAGAAAAGGCCACTAGTTCTCCCAAGAATCTTAAGTTTGAAGACCTTTGTGCTTTGGCCGAGTGTTATGGCTGGGTTTTTCAAAGGCAATGCGGTTCGCACCACATCTACATGCATCCCGGCTTAGGAAACTGCGTCGGCTCGATGATGAATTTTCAGCCGCGTGACGGGAAAGCAAAACCCACCCAGGTCAGACAACTTCTAGAGGCAATTGAGGGACTGAATCATGGCTAATCGGTATCCATTTAATATCGAATGGAGTGAAGAGGATCAGGAATACGTCGCTACGTGTCCCGCTTTTCCCGGTCTATCTGCTTTTGGGGCATCAGAAGAAGAAGCCTTAAAGGAAGGCAAAATCGCTCTCGCGGGTTTTATCGAAACGTGTGAAGCAAACAACCTGTCTCTACCTGAGCCTGCTATCCGGGCGGCATCTAGCGGAAAGCTCCAACTTCGTTTGCCTAAGAGCCTGCACGGCTTAGCCACTCGAATGGCGGCCTTAGAAGATGTGAGCCTAAACACCTATATCGCTGACGCGGTGAGAGCGCGAGTCGCCGGGGAACAAGTAGCAAAACCAATAATTGAAGAATTGCGCCGACAATTCGCCGCAACCCGTACCGAAGTAGCCTCAGTTATGACAGTGGTACAACCTGCGGAATACGTGGAAACAACTAGAGAGATTTATAAAGAGCATACCGTAGTCATCCCTTCTAGCAAGGAAAGAAGAACAAACCATTGAAGGCATCAGACGTAAAGGTTCCCAACTTTTTCTTTGACCACCAAGAAGTTGTGGAAGAGCTTATTAAGAAGCAGGGGCTTCACGAAGGGTTGTGGAGGCTCGTCCTAGAAGTGGGCCTGGTTGGCACAAATGTAAACGTATTGAATGAGGGAAAAACCAAACTGACACCAGCTGGAATGGTTCTAGTGCAGAGAATAGGCATCGTGAAGACTGAGGAGGCAACAGACCTCACGGTTGACGCCGCAGAAGTAAACCCGCGCGAACCCACCAAGAGTAGAAAGCGCTCTAAAAAGCGCCAAAAGTAACACTTAAGTTAGGTCAAAAATTAAACGGGCTTAAAGCCCTATTTGTGGCTTGACTTCTTGCCCGAGCAAGCAGCTAAGCCTTTTCATCATGAACAAGCTTTCAACCCAAAGGCGCGTACAGGTTATCTCGGCTCTGGTAGAGGGAATGTCGATCCGCTCAATCGTGAGAATGACTGGCGTTTCAAAGAACGCCGTCGTCAAGCTTCTTGAAGATGTCGGCAACGCCTCTGCTATCTACCAAGATAAGGTATTTCGCAATCTTACGTGCAAGCGTATCGAGTGCGACGAAATCTGGTCGTTTGTTCATGCAAAAGAACGGCACCTAAGACCGGAATTACAAGGCGTCTTTGGGTATGGCGACGTTACACATGGGTTGCTATCGACGCCGATACGAAGCTTGTCCCTTGCTGGAATGTTGGGAGACGCGACGCGGCAGCAATGGAATTTATAAAAGACCTATCGGAGCGCGTCACTAACCGATTTCAGCTAAGCAGAGACGGAAACAAAATGTATTTGACCGCAGTTGAAGAAGCGTTCGGAGCAGCCATCGACTACGGCATGATCGTGAAGATTTACGGCGTGACGGAAGAAGAACCCAACAAGCGCTATTCGCCCGCACAGTGTATCGGATGCGAAAAAGAAGTGATCGCCGGAAACCCTGATCCTGATTTGATTTCCACGTCCTACATTGAACGCCAGAACCTCACCATGCGAATGTCGATGCGTCGCTTTACCCGCCTCACAAACGGCTTTTCAAAGAAGGTTGAGAACCATACGCACGCAATCGCGCTTCATTACATGCACTATAACTCTTGTCGGATTCATAAGTCGCTGCGATGCACTCCAGCGATGGAAGCGGGCGTCACTAAGAAGCTTTGGTCCGTCGAGGATATTGTTGCTCTACTCAATTGACGATAAAATAAGCCCTTCTAAGAAACACTGTTAGGCTAGTGGTTCTTGTCACTCACTGGCCATGCCAACCTACACGATGCACGGCGCTTGGGCCAAGATCGACCGGGCCAAGCAGCACCTCGAACAACTCAACGCTGAACTTACCCAAGATAGGCAGGATTATGGAATCCGATGCTGGAACGACTCCGAGACCGGAGAACATGTCTTTGACTACGTCGCACCACTGGATACGCTCATTGTCAATTATGGTGTTCTGGCTGGTGAAGTCATTAGCCAGGCAAGAACAGCACTTGAACACGCCGTCTGGGAAATGATTCCGAATCCCGAACCCGGTAAAACCGGATTCCCAGTCATTTGGGAACAAGCGGAGTTTCAAAAGAAGGCGAGTCGGATGATTAAGGGCATCAATAATTCGGCGGCCGCAATCATCGAAAGACTGCAACCGTTCAATAATGGCGGCGCTGCTTCCTTGTTGTACGTCCTTGACGATATGTGGAACATTGATAAGCACCGGACGCTTCACGTCATGGTTACAGATATAGTCGGACTCCAAAGAACCTACATTGAAGGTGATCGACTTGTCGGACGCGAGATTGGCGGAATCCCAAACGTGACTAATAATCGCACAGCAATCTTGCGGGTGCCCTTCCGAGAGTGCTACAGACCTAACGTGAACATGGTATTTGAATATGGTGTTCGCCTTGAGTTTCGGGATATACAAGCCGCCCGAGGCAAGACCGTTGAGGCACTGTTGACACAACTCATTGAATTCAGCGAGAGCACTGTTCGACTGCTGGCTGAGACCGCCTGAGTTGTTCAACAATGAAAATGACCCAACTACCCCAGTCCCGGGATCTCTTGAAGCAACCGCTTTCTGCTGACAGTTTGCCGAAACGCCCATCATCATCATGTATTGCCGAAGCGATTATCGCCGAACTTCGTATGGATAAGGGTGATCAGGTCTTTCATCCGCATCGAGAGAAAACAGAGTTTCGCGGACCGTAATGCCTGGTTGCTTGTTCTATGACCGCCCTTCCGACAGTCTTCGAAGCATACAGTGCTGTCTGCATTGCCAAGCATCCATCGGTTGAAAAACCCAGCGAGTCCATTGGAATTGCCCGGAACGGCAATTGCACAAACCCTTAGAAAATATCCAAGCTGAAAGGGGTAACTTTACATGGGACTACCAAACAGAGACGAACTTGAAGGGAAA
>DATEUF010000293.1:0-5419 GCA_035283325.1 Pyrinomonadaceae bacterium
AGAACTTTGACATAACCGTCAGGCCGAACCATCACGTTTTCGGGTTTGATGTCGCGATGAACGAGATGCGCTTCGTGTGCCGCAGCAAGTGCGCTGGCAATATGAATCGCAAGGTCTAAAACCTTTTCTAAACTCATCTGCGATTGAGTGAGTACTTCGCGCAGAGTTCTACCTTCGATGAATTCACTGACAATGTAATGCGCGTCTTCGCTCTCGCCGATTTCGTGTATGACTAAGATGTTTGGATGGTTCAAAGCGGAAGCGGCTTTGGCTTCGTGCACGAAACGTTTGAGGTTGGATTCATCTCGGCCGAATTTTTCGTTAAGGATTTTGATCGCCACGCGACGATCGAGTTTTTGGTCTTTGGCTAGATAGACTTCGCCCATTCCGCCGATGCCGATTTGCCGGATAATTTCGTAATGGCCGAAGCGTGTACCTCTTTCAAGTCTCTTTGTGTCGGATTCAATTATGTCTGCAACCTGAGCGACGGCGGGCGTTTCCATGAAGTCGTCAGATTTATCGAAAGATGAAAAGAGCGATTCGACTTCCGTTAGCAGATCCTTATCGTCGCCGCAGGCTTCGTTGAGGTAATTCTGGCGGTCTTCTGGCTCTTGTCGCAGGGCGGCATCAAAGACCTCTCTTACCTTTTGCCAATTTTCATAAGCCATGAAACTTGCGCCCTTGTTTAGTCGCCGTGTTTATTTTTTATCTTGTCAATTCGCGGTGAAGCCAGGACTTGGCCATCTGCCAATCGCGTTTGACGGTTGAATCCGAGATGCCTAAGACCTCTGCCGTTTCTTCGACACTCAAACCGCTGAAAAATCTGAGTTCGACAATGTTGGCAAGGTGCTCTTCTTTAACGGCGAGACGCGTCAAGGCTTCGTCCAGTGCCAGTAAATCAAAATTTGTGTCGCTGATCCCCACCGTCAAAGCGTTTTCCAGCGGCGCCTTATCCTTCACGCCACCGCGTTTGGCTCTGTGTTTCGTCCTGGCATAATCAATCAAAATTTGCCGCATCAACTTGGCAGCAATACCAAAAAAATGCGAGCGACTCTCCCACGCGATATTTTCCTGCTTGACGAGTTTGAGATAGACCTCATGCACCAGCGCTGTGGTTTGCAGAGTGTGTCCGGCGCGTTCCCGACTAAGATACCGATGCGCCTGCCGGTGCAGTTCGTCATAGACGAGATTCAGCACGGCGTCGGATGCTTCTGTATCTTTTCCGCCACTCCAATCTCTCAACTGCTCAGTTATGTTCTCGGTAGAGGGCTTCCTGGCTGCCATCGCGTTACGACTTTCGTTAGCTCAGACTTGGCTCGCCGAAGAGCAGGAAATAAGGCGATCGATGAGAAATGTCAATAATTGTGCAAGAAGATTTGACCCGCATTTGCCGCAACTGTCGCACTAATAATTAGAAAGAACAGCTTGCCGTTGAGTGATGTTTGCAATGCGCTATGCCAACGCGAGCTTATCACGGCTTGAATGACCAAATGAACCTCAAAACGAAAGGCGTTAAACAGATCGTATTTAAGAAAAGCCCACAAGCGTTCACGGCTAACCAGAGGAGACTCGTATGGGAAAGCCTAGAAATATCGGTCGACATCTATTCGGTCTAATACAGGCACTAGCGGGCTTAGCGACAGTCACGACTCTAACGGCAAGGTCCTCATTGCAGGAGGCTATGACTGGGGTCAAGTGTCATGCTTGCCCTCGTGCCAACCGCGCACACTCTCGAATGCAGAACTATATGACCCACTGACAGCGACCTGGAGTAACACGGCTAAGCTCAACATCGAACGCTTTGACCACAGTGCAACTCTGATGCCCAACGGAAAGGTGCTGGTTGCAGGTGGGTTCACTGATAGCAACGGCACGCTAAGCAGCGCCGAATTGTACAACGCTAGCGCTGATTCGGTCACCAATCCGATTGACGAAGCGCAGTTCTTCGTCCGCCAACACTATCTGGATTTCCTCAATCGTGAGCCGGACCAAGGCGGGTGGGATTACTGGAACGCACGAATTACAGAATGCGGTAACGATTGGTTGTGCGTGCATCAAAGGCGCATCGGTGTGAGTGCAGCATTTTTCGTTGAACTGGAGTTTCAGGAAACCGGCTACGTTGTCTATCGCTTGCACCGTGCGGCTTACGGTGTGAGCACCGCCTGCTTTGGCGGAGAAGGAGAGCCGTGTGAGCTGCGGAGCCGGGCTAACCTGGATCATTCGCAGTTCGTTACAGACCGTGCGCAGCTGGTTGGTGGGGCTGGCTTGCCGCAGAGCACGATCAATTTCGCGAACAACTTTGTGCAGCGACCGGAGTTCAGGCAGGAGTATCCAGAAGCAATGACTCCCTCTGATTTCGTCAATAAGCTTTTCGACACGGCGAACCTGACAGGTGCGGCAAATGTTCAGCATCGCCAGGCGGCAATAGAGGCTTTAACGAACGGCAGTAAGACGCGTGCGCAAGTGTTGCTGGATGTGATCGAGATTAGTGAATTCAAGGGGCGGGAGTACAACCCTGCCTTTGTGTTGATGCAAGTACTTCGGCTACCTGCGGCGCGACCCGGATGAGGACGGTTACTATTTCTGGCTGGATATCTTGAATAACCGTGAGCCGAACAACTATCGCGGCATGGTCTGCGCGTTCATCACCTCGGCCGAGTATCAAATGCGTTTTGGCTCAGCCATAACACGCACCAATCAGGACTGTGGGCGGTAGCGAAGGGCGTTACTGAGTAGAACCACAACGCTCTGGCACAGCTGCCGGGCGGAGGCTCGGATGAGAAAGCCACCTCGATTTATCTACGATCCGTCTTAACGATAAGCGTTTAGGAAATAGGCGGCTTGACGAGAAATTTCCATTAATTTGCCAGAAGATTTGACCCGCCTTAGCCCCAACTGTCGCACTAATAAATAGAAACAACAGTTTTGCATTTGGACGATGTTTGCAGTGCGAGATGCGAACGCGAGCTTATCACGGCTTGAAAGGACTAAATGAACTCCAGCGCACGGCCCGATCAATAGCGAGGCGACGAAACGCAGGCTTCGCTCTTGAAGGGCAAAGATCGGAGTCGACCAGCCGGGTGGTGATGGTACGTCCCGGGACTTTTCGGGAACATGCCGGGAGTTATTTCGGTGTCAATGGAATGATCGCGCCCTGCTGATCTCGGTTGCGCCGGGAGTCGTCACCAAATCGTCTTCTACTGAACGTGAATGAAGTCCACAAAAGGAAGAAACAGTCATGAAACCGAAATTCATGTCCACTCAACAACAACTCCAGTCTAGCCATCGCAGTAAGATCAAGCGCGGCTTCGCGTTGTCAGTACTCACCGTGCTGGTGTTGGTCACCACGGTTTCAAGCACGGCCAAGGCTGACGCAGTCACCCGTTGGAACGAGATCGCAACGACAGTCACTACCCCGCCGGTGACGACGAATCTGGCCTCCCCCTACCAGTCGCGCATCTACGCGATGACCCACGCGGCGATTCATGACGCGCTCAATGCTATTGATCGCCGCTACAGACCTTACGCCCTGTCAGGCCAAACAGACCCCGCAGCCTCACCCGAGGCCGCCGTGGCGGCGGCGGCGTACGGCGTTCTAATCCATGAAGTTCCTGGCCGACAGAGCATCCTCGATTCGGAATATCAGGCGGCACTGGCGGGCATCCCTGACGGCGACGCGAAGGACAGAGGCGTGGCGGTCGGTCAGGCCGCCGCGGCGGCGATCATCGCCCCGCGTAGCGGTGACGGTTCGGCCGCGCAGGTGACGTACACGCCGGGCACTGAGCCGGGTGAGTGGAGGCCGACGCCACCCAATTTCCTTCCCGCATTAGCGCCGGGCTGGGGATATGTCACGCCATTCGCCTTAAGAACCGGTTCTCAATTTAGACCAGCTCCTTCCCCTTACTTCAACTTAACCAGCGGGGCATATAGGCGGAACTACGCCGAGGTGAAAAGCATCGGCCAGGCAGGCAGCACTACGCGCACCGACGAGCAGAGCGAGATCGCCAGGTTCTGGTATGAAAGCTCACCCCCCGGGTGGAACCGCATCGCTAGAAACGTCGCCGCTGAACAAGGCCTCGACCTGTGGTCCAATGGCCGGCTGTTCAGCCTGGTCAACTTGGCGCTGGCCGATGGCTATATCTCCTCATTTGAAGCCAAATACTTCTACAACTTCTGGCGTCCCGTGACCGCGATTCGCGCCGGGGATACCGATGGTAATCCCCGCACGGAAGCCGATCCGGAATGGACGTCATTCTTGGTTACACCGCCCATCCCTGATAATTCATCCGGGCATGCCGTTGCGGGCGCTGCCGTAGCCGAGGTGCTGGCTCGATTCTTCGATACCGACAACATTCACTTTACCACCACCAGCGGCGCTCCGTTCCCCGGCATCACACGCTCATTCATCAGCTTCTCGCAAGCCGCACAAGAGAACGCCGATTCACGCGTCTACGCAGGCATCCACTTCCGTTCAGCCGTTCAGCACGGATTAAAACAGGGCACGAAGATAGGTCGCTACATCTCCAATCACTTCCTGAAGCCTGTAAGAGGCAACAACGATGGAAATAATGACGGTGATGATGATGGTGATGATGACGACTGATAATCATCAGCAACAATGAATGAGCCCACATCTGTAGGGGGCAGGTTTTGAAACCTGGCCCATATCCTGTGAGGAGAGAACGGGGCGGCCAGTGCGGTTCGCCATCGTTTCCAACGCCCTGAAGCAGGGCGCAAAAGGAGACATACCATGATCAGACTCAAACAGTTATTTATCGCGGCAGTGGGATGGGTGATCCTCGCGGTCATGCCGGCAGGCCTTAACGCACTTGAAGCGGGCTCCCGCGGCGCACCCGCACATGATGTAGTCGCCGTCAACCACGCCCCTCAGCCGATGCCCGTGCGCAACATCGATAACTTTGCAAGCAACCCGCGGCCAAGCGTTGCTGTTCACGCGCTCTTCGACCTTAGCCGTCCGGAGACTGGACCCTTCCCGACGGATATCTTTACCGTCGCGGATCATACGCACAACACCGGACGCAGGGTGAATCTCCCTTACCCTAATTGCGCGGTTCGTGTGTCCGACTGCGAAGATCTCGCTGTCATCAACACGCTGGATGGTTTCGGCCTGCAAACCCGCATTTCGATCCCGTTCGACAGCGAGATCGACTCATCGACGGTAAACGACGAGACGGTCTTCGTGATCAGCCTTTCGAGTACGTTGCCAGGCGGTGATCCGGGCGGCAGAGTCATCGGTATCAACCAGATCGTCTGGGACCCCGGCACACTCACTTTACATGTTGAGGTGAACGATCTACTCGATCAGTATCGCCGCTACGCGGTGATCGTGACGCGCGGCGTGCGAGATCCGTCCGGAGCGCCGGTCGAAGCGAGCGAAGCCTTTCATCAATTCAGGCAC
>DATEUF010000294.1:0-10038 GCA_035283325.1 Pyrinomonadaceae bacterium
CACTTTGTTAAGATTGAAATCGTTGGTCACGATCACTGCATCGAGTTGTTTCCCCAGCTCGATCAGTTTCAGGTCGACCTCGCGCACCGACGGGAAGTCAGTCTCAACAATCTGTATGTCCAGGGAACTGTTGTTCTGGAGCCGGTTAAGCATATCCAGGCCCCGCCGGCCGCGCTGCCGTTTCGAGGAGTCAGGGGAATCGGCAACCTGCTGGAGTTCGCGAAGGATGAATTGAGGAATGATAAGGGAACCGGTGAGAAATCCAGTTTCGGCAACGTCCGCGATCCGGCCGTCTATGATTACGGACGTATCCAGAATTTTCAGGTCGCGCCGAGAGGCCTTGTCGCTGAAGATGCCGCCCAGGGCAGAAAGCTCCAGATAGTCGCCCTTCGCGGCTCCGACCATTAACCCGACGTAGGCCATGAAAAACGTGAGAGCCAGAGTCAAGAACGTCTTGACCTCCGGCGCTACGGCCATCGATTCCTGACGGCTAATTAATGAACCGATCAGGTACGCGCCCACGATTCCCATAATCGAGCCGACGGCAGCCCCGATAAGGGTCTTCAATGTCGCTCGCCGAATCCTGAGTTCGAACAGAATGATAGAGATGGCAATCAGCGCGCCGACGCCGGCAGAAATCCAAGGGTCACCGGCCACGGGTCGGAGGACATAACCTGCTGCCACCAAAATTGCAGTGAAAACCAGCCGGACAATGATGACGTCGGCGTGCATGATGGGGCCAATCTTAGCATGCCGCTAACCTGCCAGTCACCAAAAACCTTTTGAAACTAGGCGTTTTCCACCTCCCAGTTACGACATCATCTTAACTTCCCGTCAGGCTGCTCCTAGCCAACTATGGCGAACGCTCGCACTGGAAAGCTCCCGAAACCCTTTACCTTCGGCGGCACTGCGAAAAAGCGGAAGCCGGAGTCGGGAAGTTCGTTAAGGCCACACAGGTGCTCGACAATTGGGATGCCTCGGGCCAAGAGGATCGAATGAACTGGCCGTTGTCCGTCCCGGATGTCATCAATGTTATATGAGTCGATGCCGACGAGCCGCACTTCCCTATTAGCGAGGAGTTCGGCAACCTCTGCTGTCAGGAAGGGGTGCGTTCCTTCCCAATATTTTTCGGTGCGCCAATGCCGGTCCCAACCCGTGTGGAAGAGGACGGCCTTGCCCTCCAGACTCAGCGTTGGATTCTGTCTAGTCAGGAGTTCGATTCTCTGCGCTGTTATTCCACGTTCCGGGCTACCGGAACAACGTAAAACAGATCCCTCGAGATTGGCGAGTGAAGCCAATTCCAAGTCTGCCAAGTCCTCACCATTAACGTATCTATGAAAAGGGCTGTCGAGGTAGGTGCCTGTATTGGCGACCATCTGAATGCTGCCTATCTGAAACTCAGTTCCCGAATCATAATGCGAGCGTGACTGTTCACGACTAAGATAGTCTGAGATCTTCGGTGCAGGCAGACCATTGTATGTGATCATGCCGTCGTGAATAGTGTGACAGACGTCAATGAAAGTCGGCATCGTTTCTTAGAGCACCTCATTCATGGATCGTGTAGGTCGTAAACATTCTCACATCGATGTGGTCAGCACCATGGCATCGCCTACCTGGACCACACGTCCAGTCTGGAACCGAGCCTACTGACTTGGCGGTGTGGGCGGTTTAACGACAATGGCCGGAACGCTTTGGTCTTTCACCAGTTGATTGAAAGCTGGCAAGTCGGTTTTTACTATTTGCGCCAACTTCTGAAGCTGTGCATCAATCTGAGATACAAGTTCGTCATAAACTGCGTACGATTGATCAGTCGGGGGAGAATCAGCACGCGAGATAGTTCCTCCCAGCGACGCCAACTTGTTGTTGAGCCGGATGGGAAAGTTAAGTGGATCCTGGCTGCTCTGGTTCTTTGTCTGGTACAAGGTCTCTTCAATCTCGGTCAGGCTTTTACTCAAAGCGTTAGCTGAATCATTGATCACTTTGAAGTTTGCCTGGTCCTTCCAGCGCTTTAACAGATCGTCAATTTGCTTGCGGACGTCACGTATCTGGATGATGGCGTTGTGGGTTTCGGAGAGCTTGTCGCGGATCTTTAATGCCAAGTCGAGCTGTTTACCGTAATCGCTCATACTGGTCGCAAGCCGCGGATCCGGCTTGACACTAAAATCCTGCGTAAAAGTCTTCCCATCGACGGTCAGCCTTACTTGATAACTTCCCGGAGCAATGCGTGGCCCTCGCGTTTCACCAGCCCAAAGAACCATCCCGGGAAAACGTACAGCATCTGCATAGCGCATGTCCCAAACAAAACGGTTCAGACCTACCTCGGTTGTTACGCGCGCGGGTGGACCGCCAGCGCCAAAAGTCTCCGTCTCTTCTCCCGAAGGTGCCTGTGGCTGTGGCGTTGTTGTTTGGGCTTGCGCCGCGCCGGGCACTGGGGTCGGCCGGGTCACTGGAGTTTTTCCAGTAATCTTTCGAATTAATTTGCTACTCGAATCAAGAAATTCAAGGACTACATCACTCGCCGGCTTCGCTTTTAGTGAATAATAAACTACGACACCATTGGGCGGATTCTTCCCAATCGTAGCATTTGGCGGCAATTGGAATCCGCCTCCACCCGGAAGACGGTAAGTATCTTCCGGTGCGAACAGTTTCGTGTCAGGAACAGTTTTCAGCCCAGGCCCCAACTGATGGATCAATGAGAGGTCATCAAACACCCAGAATGACCGGCCTTGCGTCGCCGCTATCAGATCCTTCTCCCGCTTTTGAACTGCCAGATCGGTAATGGGAACGACAGGAAGATTGAGTTGCATCGACTCCCAGTGCTCACCGTCATCAAAAGAAACGAAAACTCCGGTTTCCGTGCCCGCGTAGAGCACACCTCTCCTATTGGGATCTTCGCGAACTACACGGGTGAAGGCGCCCTCGGGGATGCCGGTTATGATCTTCTTCCACGTCTTGCCGTAATCGCTCGTCTTGTAGAGGTACGGGCGGTTATCGTCCCATTTGTACATCGTTGCGGCCACATATGCCGTCGCCGGATTGTTCGGCGAGGCCTCAATGGAATTGATTTGGATCCATTCGGGCATGATGCTCTTCGGCGGGGTGACATTTTGCCAGGTGTTACCGTTATCACGCGTAAGGTACACAAGCCCATCATCCGACCCGGTCCAGATCAGGCCCTTTTCGAGCGGCGACTCCATGACCGTGAAGATCGTGCAGTAATACTCCACGCTGGTATTGTCTTTGGTGATTGGCCCACCCGAAGCTATCTGTTTAGACTTATCATTGCGCGTCAGATCGGGGCTGATCGCCTGCCAGCTCTGACCTTCGTTTGTCGAGCGGAAGAGAACGTTCGCGGCGGCGTAAAGTATCTCAGGATCGTGTGCGGAAAATAGAATCGGATAATTCCACTGGAATCGATATTTCAAAGCGTCTGCGCCTCCCCCCATGGGGTTGTTAGGATAAGGTGAGACGTCTCTGAGCTGACCCGTATGATGATCATAACGAGTCAGCAATCCGCCGTACGAGCCAGCAAAAACGACCAGCGAGTGTTTTGGCGAGGGCGCTATCCACCCAGACTCGCCGCCGCCAACATCAAACCACTCCCGTTCAGTAATGCCGGCTTCCGTGGTCCGGCTGGGGATACGTACTGTGGAGTTGTCCTGCTGCGCGCCATAAATGTTGTAGGGGAAATCATTGTCCACCGTCACCCGGTAAAACTGGGCTGTGGGTTGGTCCTGTTCTGTCCAGCTATTGCCGCCGTTGAAGGAGACGTTAGCCCCACCGTCGTTACTATTGATCATTCGATTAGGATCGTCCGCAGCAATCCAAAGGTCGTGATTGTCTCCATGAGGAACGCGAATGTTGGCATAAGTCTTTCCTCCATCATTGGATTTATAGAAGCCAGTGTTGAGAACGTAGACCGTATCGATACTTTTTGGATCAGCATAGATGCGCGTGTAATACCACGCGCGTTGCCGCAGCCGACGCTCATCGTTGACACGCGTCCACGTTTTGCCGCCATTCTCGGAGCGGAACACGCCACCGTCTTCGGCCTCGATTATCGCCCAAACTCGATCCGAATCGGCCGGAGAGACCGCGAGACCGCTAATACCAATCAGGCCCTTCGGCATACCCTGGTTGCGTGAGATGTCTGTCCAGGTATCGCCGCCATCAGTTGATTTAAAGATGCCGCTTGTGGTTCCCCCACTTTCGAGCGTCCATGGCTTGCGATAAACCTCCCACAGTGCCGCGTACAGGATGTTCGAATTATTTGGATCGAGAATCAGGTCACACGCCCCGGCTTTGTCCCCTCTGTAAAGAATCTTTTCCCAAGTTTTGCCACCGTCTCGAGACCGAAAAACACCTCGTTGCTCATTAGGGGCCCACACGTGGCCCTGCGCTGCAACATACACGATGTCCGAATTTTTTGGGTGGACCCGCACTCGAGAGATCTGGCGCGTGTCTTCAAGGCCCACTCGCTTCCAGGTCTTGCCGGCGTCTGTAGATTTGTAAACCCCGTCACCGTGGGATACGTTACCGCGAATTGGTGACTCTCCCATGCCCACGTAAATCGTATTCGGATCAGAGTCGGAAAGACCAATTGCGCCGACGGAGCCCGTGCCATAAACGGAACCGTCACTAACTGGTTCCCAATTAATGCCGCCGTCAATAGTTTTCCAGACACCACCGCCAGTGGCGCCAAAATAGAAGACCATTGGCTGAGCGGCCACCCCGGCAACTGCGGTCGACCGACCGCCGCGATAAGGACCAATGAGCCGCCACTGTAACGCTTTTGGCGGTTCAGACTCACCGGCTGCTGGTGTTGCCGTTGGGGCAGGTTGCCTTTGCTGGGCCAGCGCCGCCGGAGAGAGAAACCCGAGAAAGAAGATCAGCCAGATGATGCGGGAAGAGCCAGACGTGCAATACGTCTTGAACATTCGAGTAGACTCCTTTACCTTGAGCGTTCTGAAAAACGCGAACCTAAAATTCACTTTCGACAAGCCACGCATTGGCTCATGCGGAGTTTCTTCGGCCCGTGCGGTGATGTAAAACTATCACTAGAGAACCGCCAAAAGGAATGTCAAAAAATCAAAGTTGAACGAATCTCGAGACGCGCCGCTGCCACCGGAAAAGCCAGCCGGCCAGAACCCGCCCGCGGGTGCCATCATCTACTACAATTTGAAGTCAAAACCGCAATCAGAGGTCACGCTCGAGATACTCGACAACGCCGGTAAACTGATCAGAAGATTTTCAAGTAACGACAAGCGGCGAGGAGTTGAGGACAACCAGCCTTTTCCAACCTATTGGATGCGCCCGCCTGCTCCGCTTACCACAAACCCAGGTCTAAACCGGCTAGTGTGGGACATGCGCTATGAAAGGCCCAGAGCAGTCCGGTACTTTTACAGCATAGCGGCTGTTTATGGTGAAGATGCGATCATGCTACCCGAGGGTCCACTGGTTCTGCCCGGTAGTTATCAAGTAAGACTGAGGGTAGAGGGCAAGATGTTCCGCGGACAATTCAAGGACTTACAAACGCGGCTGGCAGTGCGACCCGATCTGAAGGAACTTTCCACTTCCGTCGGGGCGCTCGACGCTCGCGTACAAGAGCTAATTGGAGCACCACCGCGTTTCCACCTTCGTCTGAGTTGAGCTTTTCAGCCATTAACAACGCCCTTAGTTCCCTGCTCACTGCGACGGATAGCGCTGACTCCGCGCCCACAACCCAGGCCGTGAGCGCACTTGCAATCTATCAGGAGCTTCTGGAAAAGCTATTGGCTAACTGGACTATGTTCAGGGAGAAAGATATCCAAGCTTTAAACGCTCTCTTGAGCCAGAATCAGTTGCCCGTGATCAAAATTTCAGAGGATCACTAACTGCCGGCTCAAAACAGTTCTTCCAACGCCTCTTCTACAGTGCGAACCCCCACCACTTTGACATTCAGTAGTCGTTCCAGGCCAGAAACGTTCGAGCCGGGAACCAGAATCTTGGTAAAGCCGAGCGCTTGCGCCTCCCGCGCTCGGACGCCCGCTTGCGTTGTTCCACGCACTTCGCCCGTTAGACCCACTTCACCAAAAACTGCTGTATGTGGATCGACGGGCAGGTTTCTAAGGCTTGAAGTCATCGCCACCACCACTCCAAGATCTACTGCCGGTTCCCTGACCTCGAGCCCACCCGCGATGTTTACAAAAACATCATCGCCTGGCATCTGTAAGCCCAGCCGTTTTTCGAGCATCGCAATCAGCAGAGCCACCCTGTTTTGATCTACTCCCTGGGTCACGCGTCTCCCGCTGCCGTATCGGTTTCCCGAGACTAGCGCCTGAATTTCCACCAGTAGCGGCCGCGTACCCTCCATGCAGGCGGTTACTACTGAACCCGCCACGTCATGCGGACGCTCGGCCAGAAACATCTGCGAAGGATTTGCCACTGGTACCAGCCCGGAAGCCGTCATCTCAAATATCCCCACTTCGTTGGCAGCCCCGAATCGGTTCTTGGTGGCGCGCACGATGCGATGATTGTGATGTCGTTCCCCTTCAAAGTAGAGAACCGTATCCACAATGTGTTCAAGAGCCTTTGGTCCTGCTATCGAGCCGTCTTTCGTGATGTGGCCAATGAGGAAAACCGGAATTGTGCGGTTCTTGGCGAGGAGAAGAAACTGATGCGCCACTTCCCTAACCTGGGAAACAGAGCCCGGCGCAGATTCCATGTTTGCGGAAAAGACTGTTTGTATCGAGTCGACTATGATGACGCCTGGATTCAGGCGATCAACTTCGTGAAAGATATTTTCAAGGTTCGTCTCGGGCAAGAGATAAAGCTTTTGGGCGTCTATCTGCAGCCGTTCGCCGCGCAATTTGATCTGCCGCTCGGATTCTTCTCCCGAGACATACAATACAGAGCTCTCGCCACGGCTCAGGTGATCGGCAACCTGCAACAACAGCGTACTCTTGCCAATTCCCGGATCACCCCCGATAAGGACCAGTGTGCCCGGTACGATGCCGCCACCAAGCACGCGGTCAAATTCGGTGACCCCCGAAGAAACACGTACATCATCTTGTGATTCTATCTCCGCGTAGGCTACTGCCTCGACGTCGCGAAGTCTGAAGCCGTTGCCTCCACTGCCCTTTCTCGATCTTCGCGGCCGTTCCTCAACGAGCGAATTCCACTCGCCACATTCGGAACACTTTCCCAACCACTTCCGCGATTGATGGCCACAGCTTTGGCAAACAAAGATTGTTTCTGGAGGCTTCGTCAAGGAGTGCGCTACAAGATCGTTTTCAGATTCTCCACTGGTCTCCCCAGCACTGCGCGGCCGCCGCGCTCAATAATAGGTCGCTGAATCAGATCAGGATACTCGATCATCAAAGAAATAAGCTGGCTGTCAGTAAGTTTTTCATAAAGTTTACGGAAATATTCCCCGCACTCGTGTTGCTTCCGCCACTCGATCTACCGCCAAAATGTACGCTCCGGTTCGCATGTCGGTGTTGTAACGCTGAGCCGTTTCGTGTACTGACTTAAAGGCCGTGTGCATCGTCTGTTCCAGCGTTTCGTTGATCTGACTTTCGGACCAGAAGAACGAATATTGATCCTGCACCCATTCGTAGTAGCTCACCGTTACACCGCCGGCATTTGCCAGAATATCAGGCACCAGGAAAACACCTTCTTCAGCCAGCACACGATCTGAACCCGGGGTCGTAGGCCCGTTGGCTAATTCTGCAATGATCTTGGCCTTCACCCTTCCGACGTTAGACAGTGTGATCGCGTTTTCAAGTGCCGCCGGCAATAGTATCTCGCAGTCAACGGTTAACACGTCATCGCACGCAATCTCTCTTGCCCCGGGAAAGCCTGCTAACGATTTGTTCTGTTCCTTGTAACGCAGCGCAGCTTGAATATCGATTCCACTCGCGGAATACAGGCCCACCTTCGAATCGCAGATCGCCACTACGCGCGCTCCGTCTGCGGCAACCATCCAGGCGATATTGGCGCCGGCGTTCCCGCACCCGTGGACAGCTACGCGAGCACCTTTTAGACTAAGGCCCTGCACATTACAGGCTCGGCGTAGCGCATATAGACAGCCGCGCGCCGTCGCTTCGCTGCGTCCCTGTGAACCACCCAGGGAGATCGGTTTGCCCGTTACGACTCCCAACGAAGTATGTCCACGCACCATTGAGATTGTGTCCATGATCCAGGCCATGGTCTGTTCATCGGTGTAAACATCCGGAGCGGGGATATCACGATCAGGGCCGAGGATGGGAGCAATCTCGAAAGCGTAACGGCGGGTAAGCCTTTCCAATTCGTTCTTCGAGAGACTCTTAGGATCACAAACAACACCACCTTTCCCGCCGCCATAGGGAATACCGACAGTCGCACATTTCCAGGTCATCCAGGCAGCCAGCGCTTTGACTTCATCAAGCGTCACATTAGGGTGATAACGTATGCCACCTTTGGCAGGCCCACGCGCGATATTGTGTTGGACGCGATAGCCCTCAAACACCTGTACATCGCCACCATCCATCTTGACCGGTATGGAAACGATCAACTGCCTCTTGGCGTTGCTTAAGACGTTGCGGATTGATTGATCGAGTTCCAGATAGTCAGCGGCCCGGTTGAATTGTTGCTTGGCTATCTCAAACGGATTTAGTTCTTCCTGAAAAGCCTGTCTGGCGGCCATAGTTATCTCCTGGTAAGAGGGATGAATTCGCGGAGTACTGTCATCCTAAGCCGTCTAAGGGCCAATGTGCAATATCCCGAGTGCGTTGACTTTCCGAACAGTTCGATTCTTCCTGGCTGCGACGTGAATTTGTTCTGAAGCTGGAACCGAGGCCAGGAATGTGGTGTCTAAGCCAAGCGGGTAGGTTCCCGAGACCCGCATGGCACCGGCGAGGGAGAATCTAAAATGTTCAATAATCTCATTGAGTCTTGTTCACATCGGAATGAGGTCCGGCGTCGGAGCTACTTTTTTCTCTTCACAACTGCCACCTATGCACTGCTTCTTGCTCTCGCCGGGGTAGCGAGTATCTACGCTTACGATGCCCGTCTGAAGGAGCAGAGCACGGAGCTTGTCACCCTTCTGAGTCCGGCTGATTTCCTGACGCCTCCGGTTAGGATATCTGCGCCCAAACAACCTTCTGGCCAGCAACAACTGGGTCATAACACGCAAGCCTTTGATGAACGACGGTCTGCATTGGCTAGTGTCAACCATCCCCAATTGCCACCTGAAGGAATCGGAACAAAGCCGAACGCCAGTTTGCCGGTTCGGGACGGGGTGCCAACGCTGATAAGCGATTGGGATATCAACTCCGCGCCTTCTGGAGACACGGTTGGCACCGCCCGCAATGGACGTATCCTGGGCAGCCGGATTCAACTTGTGACAGATCTTGGTGTGCCACCGCCGATATCCACTCCAAAAGCCCATCCCAAGATCGTTTCAAAAGGAGTAGTCACAGGCGAAGCTGTCACGTTGCCCAAGCCTAGTTATCCAGAAATTGCAAAGCGCGTGGGACTCCAGGGAACTGTTGCGGTGCAGATACTCATTGACGAAGCCGGAAAGGTGATTTCTGCGCAGGTCATTTCTGGTCATCCGCTATTCAGAACTGCCGTTGAAAAAGCTGCCTATGGCGCTCGCTTCCGGCCGACGCTACTTGGAGATCAACCGGTGAAGGTATCTGGAACGATCACCTATAACTTTGTGCTTCAGAAATAGCACCTAGCTAGAGCATTCTCCTACTCCAGAATACAAATCCCACTAAGGGCTGAAGCTGTCAAAGTTTTGCAAATGGGATCCAAGCAAGTCAGGCCTCTGGGCAGGAAGGAGCACTCTCAAACAATTGCAGGTCGGGAAGGGGGCAAGGCAGGCTTCTAGACAGGAAGGAAGCTAGTTTCAGTCTGCCGCTGCCCCCGCTCACAGTTGATGCCACTGAACATTGAATTTACCACTCAGATTGATCTTCATGTCTTAAATCCCGTTCATCATATGATCTGACTTCAATCCAGGAGGTGTTTTGTTAGCTAGCAGAATTTGCCGCAGTTGAGTGGTTCATTCAA
>DATEUF010000295.1:0-7772 GCA_035283325.1 Pyrinomonadaceae bacterium
GATTGCTGGGCATAGGCAGATTTGAGGAATAGTTTCTGTAATGTCTCCCCTCGGTTGAACTCCATTAAGAGTGGGGCGCTCTTAATCATTAACGCTTCGCATGGCAGTTGGGTCACAACCCGACAGGGCATAATTGGAGAATTCAGAACTATGGGCATTCCAACTACGCCTTCCTTCCCAATCGTGCAAATATCGACGGTCTGTTCGTCTTCAGTGATGGCCAACAATGAGACCATACCCTCTCTCAAGAAATAGGCAGAGCGAACTTCATCTCCCGCTTCGTAGAGAATTCTATTTGTGGGTAACCGGATTACTTGTGAGTCTGTAAGGAGGCGGTCGTGTTCATCGCGCGGCAGGGCCGCAAGCAAGCGATTGTTGATAGGACTCGGGGTTTCCTTGAGAGTAGCCACTGGAGTTTTTGAGGACAGAACTCATCGCTTCACTGCTTAGTCTTAGTTGGCTTAGTAATCTGCAAGGTACTGCGTACCATGTCCCAACACTCAGTTGCCTTCGGCGCCGTCTTTTCTGATCTCATAAAGAAGATCTGAACCAGACGCTGATTAATCACTCGCCAGTAGATATCGGTGGTGCCGGGCTGGCCATCAACCGCAAAGCGCAGCCGCGCACCTTCGACTGGCGAGCCGGCGACCTCGGTCGTCGCCGCACTGCGTTCAACCTTTATCGCGGCGTCCTCATAGCCCTCGCAAGCGAGAAATCGATGGCTCGATCAGCGCGCTCTTTGCTTGTTCTTCTTGTTTGGCGGACGTCAACGCCCCTCGCAGAACAATGATCATAATCTGAGCGTCGAGAGCTTTCTCCATGAGCACAAGTTGCTGCGCCGCCGGATTACTTTGGTCGCTCAATTCCCAGAGGGATGAGTAGTCAAAACCGAGGCCATCCTTCTCGAAGCGACTGCCGGAATCTCTTGACTGAGACTCCGCTGTAACGACAAAGGAAACAATCAGCATCAATGATAACGACCATAGCAAGGCGAGATTGAGGAGCCGGCGCGTACCTATACTGCGTTTTGTGAACGGAATCGGCATTGACGCGTCGTCACTTTGGGGAAGATGGGGGCTGTTCAAACTGAGCCTTTAGTTCTGTCCTAGTGCTACCGCTCGTTGGTAAGCGGCGTAGACAGCCTTTGATAAAACTGTTCGCAAGCCTCCTTTTTCCATTTGGTAGATTGCGTCGGCCGAAGTGCCTCCCGGTGATGTAACCATATTTCTTAGCTCGGCCGGATGCTTGTGTGACTCCATCGCGAACAAAACCGAACCGAGCATTGTTTCCTGCACGAGTTCTTTTGCCATCTCACGTGAAAAACCCATATGCACGCCCGCGTCAGTCAACGCTTCCATAACAAGAAAGGTGTATGTCGGGCCGGTTGCGCTTAACGAAGTCGCCATATCAATCATGTTTTCCGTTTCTACAAATAGCTCGCATCCCAATGCAGTCAACAACTCCTTAATCTGGGAACGCTCCGAGTCTGAAACGTCATTCGTGCACGTCCATGCCGTAATGCCGTGGCCGATCTGGGCCGGGGTATTCGGCATCGCGCGGATGATTTTTTGCATTCCGAGACCGTCGGAAAGCGTTTCCATCCTTGTTCCGGCAACAATCGATAAAACAAGCTGATTCGATGAAACCGTGCTGCCTAATTCCTGCAAGATCATCGGCAGTCGCTGGGGCTTTACGCTCAACACGACCATTGATTTCTTACCTTTATCGTTTCTTTCAACTGCCTCCGTATTATTTTCGAAAACATGAATGTTGTATTTTTGACTTAATTCTTGGCGACGGTTAGCTCGCGGGTGGCTTGCCACAATTTGGTCAGACCTCAGCAGTTCCTTTCGTAGGATACCGGCAATCATCGCTTCTCCGATCACGCCGCAGCCGACAAAAGCTAGCATATCCATCCTTTTACCTTTTGGTTGAATTGTGTCAAAGATCAACAGGCTCTAGTCAATGGTCGAAAGATCAGCATTTTTCAGGGTTTCGCAGCATTCTTAATAACCGCACCTCTCGTTTGCGACTCTGTTAGAATCATTCGATCGAAACGGGCGAAGTCCGTCGGCTTAAGCGGAGGCCCGCCGTTGCGGGATTTGACCTTGTCGCCGTCCCACGCGAGATTTCCCTTAGAGTCGCGCTCGATGTCGCTCCACGCGTCGAACCAAGCGAATGTGCGATACCACATGTCGCGGATGTTTGCTGGGCTGGATGGCCCGTGTCCTTCTCCCCAATAGCGCACAAAACGCCCTTCCTTTCTTAGCCGATACAGCGCCGTAAACATCTCATCATACTGATTGAGAGCAAAGCCATCCATGTCGGAATGTATCAGTAGTATCGGTGTTTTAATTCGGTCTGCGCGATAAACCGGGCTGTTGCGAATATAGACTTCCGCATCCTGCCACGGCGTGCGGCCAAGGCTGAAGTCTCCCCCACTCTCCGGTTCATAGCGCGAGCTCGCCCCGTTAAATGGCAGCTCATCCGAATAGAATGCGCGCTGGATTCCTCCTTCGAAGTAGTGGCTCGCCATGTCGGCCCACCCATTGATCGAGACGATTGCCCTAAAACGGTCGGTCTCTGTGGCAAGCCAGAGAGATGAAAAGCCTCCCTGACTAAACCCGATGAGACCGATCCGGTCGGGGTCCGCAAAGCCCTGTGACACGAGCGCGTCAACCCCTCGCAAGATCACTTCCGCCATGCCGTTGATTGGCCCGTCCTTGGTGCGAATCAAGTCCGTAGGGTTTGCCACATAGAAAACAATGTATCCCCTTGCCGCCAGAAGTTCGCGAGCGTAAAACGATGAGGAACGCTCGCCTATCACTAAATTTGGACCCCACGTGGGTGATTGCGCAGGATAAATATCAACTACCACCGGATATCGCTTTTCGGGCGTATAGCCGTAAGGTAGTAGCAAACCAGACTGAAGCGTACGGCCATCTTTTGCACCGTAGCTGATTACTTTCCATTCTGACTTTGCGGTCTCGCCAAAAAATCCGTTCAGCCGTCCAACCTCCACTTGACTGTTTGCACTCTGAAGCAGCAGCTTTGTCCCTTGACCCGTGTTTTCACGAACCAGTACGATTCCAGCTTTGACGGAACCGGCCATCAACTTCGCACGCGGCGAAGACACCGGGATCATGACCATGCGTGCATCGCCAGTCAGATCAACGAGAACGTATTTAGCCACTTGAGGTCCGCCCGCGGTAAAGGGGTTGTTCTCTGGATAACGCGACTGCGCCTCCCCTAAATACCTTGCATGCTCTAGCGAACCAACGACCCCACGAGTCATGTTCATTTTTGTGCCGTCAGGGGCGATTCTCCAAACATTCCCGTCAGCCGTCAGGCAGAGGCCCTTCGCCGTAATGCTCACCGGAATCGGCGATACTGACCTGAACTCTGTCGTCAAATTTTCTGCACCGCCAATTGGATTGAGAAGAAACCAATCAGCCTTTCCTTGACCTAAGCCGCTCCGCCCGGCAATCCCGCGATCTGTGAACCGGGGAGTTTCATCTCCTTGCACGTTGGCACGGGCGAGTACCGCCAACCTGCCATCCAACCATGCAACTCGCTGTGGTTTTTGACCTGGGATCTGGGAGTAGCCCCCAGAAGCGAGATCGAGGCCGTTGTGTGGCCAAGCCCGGATCTGTCCGGATCGGGCATCATAGGTGTAGAACAAGCCGGTTTGGGGGCTTGCGTACTTTTTCCAAGCAAAAAAGCCGAGGGCATCAGTCGTCGGCGACCACTCCATGCTGCCTGGAGAAACATCCATTTCCGTTGCAACCGCTTGACTCTTTCCCGTTTTCATATCAAAGACCACGAGTTGGAAGCGCAGCCCCATATCACTGGAGCTTGGTCGATCCGGCAGCGGCTGCACGGCATCCGTTTGTCGCAATCCGGCCACAAACTGGGAATCGACAGATGCCTTCAAATCCTTGAACAAACCGCGCCCCAGCAGTTCCGTGATCCCGGTCCGAGCATTGGCTTTTAAGAGCATCCCGTCGCGAAAGTTCTGGCCACCTCCGTCAGAATGACTGGTGACTTCGTTGACTGATGGTTCTTTGCCTTCCCATGTTTTGTTCCAAGCTTCGAAAAGCCGGGTGCCCGTGTAGCGGCGAAGGCTTAGGATCGGCTGGCGCCCCCCCGTCAGCGCCGTGAAAACCATCTCGTCTATTGAAACCCAGACTACGGTCGTATCATAAAAAGTAAGTTCTGGCGTTGCCTTAAGAGTTTTCAGCCGTCCGCTTCGGATGTCGTAGATCACGAGGCGAACTTTTCCTTGTTTTAGAGCATACAGAGCCAAGCGCTGACCGTTCGGCGAAAAACTTTGGATTCGGAACTGCGTCTGCGGCTCTGGCTCAAATAAGAGTCTGGGCCTAGTGGACGCAGTCAGATCGATTACCATGATCCGGCCAAAATTTGGTAGCGGATATCGCGCGCTCCACGAAACACCATAATCAGGTAGTTTGTCGTAAGGTTGTGTCTGCTCGAAAACGAGCCATCGTCCCGTTGGATCAATCAATGCCTGCCCGTAATCTTCTTGCCTCAGAAGATCATCCACCGTGACTGGACGGTGTTTAACCACTACGGACGAACTCGATGTGCCAGCGAATAGGCTTGTTTCGTAATGCTTGGCGCCAACGACTAACGCGACGCCTATGACACAAGGTAATATCCGCAACCTGCCGAGTCTTTCTAAAACGCTTCGCATCGCACTCCCAATCAAAATAGAAGTTTCAACGCGAACTGCATCGAACGAGGGCCGCCGATTTGATACAGTTGACTCATCCCTCCGAGTTGGCGATTCAACATGTTCGTCGCCTGACCGAAGTTAGTTGCGGAAAGTGTCGTTTGAATCGCGCCGAAGTTGGGGTGATTGAACACGTTGAATGCCTGAGCCTGAAATTGGAGCCTTAGCTTTTCCCTTAGTTTGAAGTTCCGACGAAGAGAGAGGTCCATCTGCCAAGCAGGTAGTCCCCTTAGTTGGTTCCTTCCCAAATTTCCCTGTTGGCCCGCTGGAGGAACCGAGAACGCTGCACGGTTAATCCTTCTGCCTCCAGGTACATTTGGGTCGTCTAAATATATCGGTGTTCCTGATACCACGTTGGGTTGAACGTCGGTGAACGATCCCGTCACAGGGTCGATGATAGAACTGGCAACCAGATTCACCGGCAAAGCAGACTGTGCCCGGATGCTCGTATCGACGGACCAACCACCGAGCAACGCATCGCCGATGCGACTGGTTACTGGTGTTGGAATGTCATATGTTGCGGCGGCCGCAAAGACGTGACGAACGTCAAAGGCTGCGTTACCTCGTTGCGGAATACTTGCGCCCCGACTTGATGAATCTTCATCAATCGCGTGGGACCATGTGTATGACACCAATGCCTGAAATCCGCGTGAAAGTCGCCGCTGGAAACTAGTCTGAAGAGCATGATAGTCGGAGGTTGCCTTATTAGTTACTAATAGCGGAAAGCTGAATCGGGGATTGAGCTGGCTCAGAACCAGCTGCCTTCCTTGCAAAAGCCGCTTGCCAGCCGCGCCAACGTAAGAGACCGTCAACGTCTGATTTGCCCCTAGCGACCGTTCACCAGCCAGATTCCATTGCAAAGTATATGGAAGCTTCAGATTTGGGTCGAAAATCATAAAATCCCGGTAGGGCGGTGTTAGGCCGGTTTGAATAGGCAGCGGTGGAGGCGCAGAATTAGTAGGAGTGAGTGGGAAGCCAACGTTTGTTATGGTTCGGCCGGCAAAATAAGGAAACCCACTGTAATTGAGCCCACCAAAATCGTTGCCGCTATCATAAAAGACGCCGAAGCCGCCACGCAATATCATTTCCTGTCCTGGTCGTTGAGATAATTGATATGCTAATCCTATTCTCGGGGCTAGGTTGTTGAAGGTTGTTTTCCAAGCTTTCGTACCCAGTGGTGCCAAATCCATGGTAGCTAAATTGTCGATTTGTGTGACTGCTGGCTGTTCATTCCCATTTTTTTCTGTAGGCGCAGGATTTACTTCCCATCTCATGCCGAAATTGAAGGTGAGTCGGCTAGAAGCCCTCCAAGTGTCGTTAATATACCCGGAAAAATTGATGATAATTGGCTCGCTAGGAATCCTCGCAAAAATCTGAACTACGCCGGCGGTACCTGCTAACACTTGCTGACTATTCATAAAGAATATATTCAAAAAATATGGGTTAACATCGATAGTCGGAGTCAGGCGCCGATAATCAACACCAATCTTAAACTCGTGCGAACCGATTCTGTACGAGAAGTTGTCTACAATGTTGATCTGTTGCTGATCAGTGACCGCACCGGCCAGTGTTATCACGGAGCCGGATGTTCGACCTGGAAAAAGAAGCGTGATCGACGCTTGCGCGGTGGGCGCATTATATTGAGTTGGAATTACCACGCCCCTGGAAATCGGACTAGCTCCACCAAAATCATCAAGAGATTGTATCAGCGTTGAACTATTGCCACTGTAATTGACCCTCAAATCGTTAGTAGCCCGCGCCGACATGGCCGATATAAGACCGACAGTTAGTGTCTGCGCATCGAGCTTACTATTTGAGATTAAGCTCAGATTAAATTCTGCCCCCCTGTTAATCGTCTTTGACGGGGCCTTGTTATATCGACCGAAGATAGTCACCTTACTATTAATAGCGTGGTCAATTCTAATGCTCGTCGCATCCAAACTGGAGGGATCTGAGTATGATGCCCTGAACTCGGCCAAGCCATTGCCCAGGTCTGCTCCATTTGGAAGCGGAAATGCGTTTAATATGGGCTGTAATCCAACCGGCGCCTGTTGCCTTAACGCTAAGGTGGGAACATTCGTGAGGCTAAATTTGGGCAAATTGAGGCGTAAGCCTTCATACGAGAAGAAAAAGAAGGTCCGGTTGCTGCCATTATATCCCGGCAGCAGAACAGGTCCGCTAAAGGTGCCGCCAAAATCGTTTTGTCGCATTGGAGGTTTAGGCTGACGGTTTGCGTTGGCAAACCAGTCATTGGCATCGAAGACATCATTCCTGAGATAGTCGAACAATGATCCGTGAAAGTCGTTGGTTCCCGACCTGGTGGCAATTGAAATCTGACCGCCTGGCTGACGGCCGTATGCTGCCGAATAGCCAGAGGTTTGGACTTTAAACTCCTCTAGGGCATCAACAGAGACGAGGCTTTGTGTAGTACCGAACGTAGTCAGGCCAGGTAAGTTACCGGTGGTATTAGGGAGGCCAGAAAATCCAGGCTGTGCAGCAAAATTTGCACTGACACCATCAACCATGAAAGAGTTAGCACTTGGTCGCTGCCCGTTGACGCTAAACTGGCCACCGGTGTTTGCGGCAACAGGCGCCGCTACGAGCGTCACTCCGGGTGTTAGAGCAATGAGCGACTGGAAGCTGCGGCCGTTGAGCGGAATATTTTCGACAAACTGGCGGTCCACCACCGTACCAACCGCGGGTGATGTATCAATCAATGGCGCATCATTGGTTATCTGCACCATCTCGCTTATGTTACCTGCCTTCAACTGAATCTGAAGCGCCTTCTGATCGCCTACATTCAGCACAACATTCTCTATTTGCACCTTCGCAAATCCTTTGCCCTCTGCCGTCACCCTGTAGCGCCCTGGAGGCAAGAAAACGAAAACATACGAACCGGATTCGTCCGTGATGGTCTGTCGCTGAAGCGACGTGTCAAGATTCAAAACCGCAACGGTGACGTTCGGGACAACTGCGCCCTGCGTGTCTTCAACTGTGCCACTCAAGGTCGCGGAAGTTG
>DATEUF010000296.1:0-7335 GCA_035283325.1 Pyrinomonadaceae bacterium
GTATTTTAAGCCCCGGTTGAATTCGCAATCCGAAATCCGCAATTCGCAATCAAGTATTGTTTTCCTCCTCGCGTATCATCCGCAAGGCTTCTCGGGCAGAAGCTGCTTCGGCCGCCTTGATTGAGCCGCCTTCGCCTCGTACCTTTCCCTTATCCCAGCTAACCTCCACAAGAAACTTGCGCCGGTGCGGTGGACCAAGCGTCTCTACGACTACATAGCTTGGGCCTGAGCGCCGCTGAGCCTGAAGTTTCTCCTGCAACATGGTTTTATAGTCAGCTTCCGCGGCTGACATTGGATTAGCTCGCTCCAACTCTTCGCCCAGCGCGCGTTGCACAAATTCGGCGGAGGCTTGCAGGCCGCCATCAAGAAATATCGCCCCCGTAATGGCCTCCAATACATCCGCCAGCAGTGCATTCTTACGCCGCCCGCCACTCTTCTCTTCACCACGGCCGAAGCGCAGAAACTCGCCGAGACTCAATCGCTGCGAAGCCTCCGCGAGTGTGGGCGCACTCACTAAACGATGTTTCATCCGAGAGAGTTCACCTTCAGTGACGCTCGGATAAATCCTGCAAAGGAAATCGGCAACAATCAAACCCAATACCGAGTCACCCAGAAACTCCAGGGCTTCATTGTGCAGTTGCCGCGCTTTTTCCTCAGCTCCGGGAGCGACTTGTTCATGAGCCCATGAGCGATGAGTAAGGGCCCGCTCCAATAGGCTACGGTTCTTAAAGTTGTAGGCAATTATTGTTTCCAGCAGGTCCAGATCTGGAGCCCTGCATTCTGGTTGTTTCAAGCAGAGTCGATTGTAGCAAACACCGAAAGCATCCGCTTAGGATGGATGCTTCGGGCCGGAATCTGAGGCCAGGCAAGGATCAGTGTTAACCGCGTCTGTGATTGCGGCGCGTTTTCGGTCGACCTGGGTTTGTTGAGCCGCTGGGCTTGTTGGTTCCCGCCGGCTTTGCTGTATTTGAGGGTGGCGTAGTCTTCGGCTCAATTGTGACTGCCGCCGAATTGCTGGCGGGTGCCGCGGCTGGGTTACCCGACGCCGAAGTTGCCTTAACGGGGCTCGTAGCTGCCGCTTCTGCCTGCGATCCGCTTGCGTTGACCGACTGCGGATTGGTGGGCGCCGCAGCCGGCAGGCTCGTGATAGGAGTTGGTTCGGGCGGCAGCGGCTTGGATAAGATGCTGGCGACCATTTCGTTCAACCCGGCGTCTGACTGGTTATGGCGGAATTTATACCAGGTCGTTAGTCCTTCCATCCATTCAGTCTTCTTTGCCTGGTACTGGGCGTCATTTCCGGCAAGTGCTACCGCTCGAGCGTACGCATCGATCATTCTGTCGATTATTTGATTGATGTTCTCTAACGCCAGTTTGCTCTCGGGCGTTTCATCCTTCCCCTCGCAACATGCTTTGTAATCAGCCGACAGTTTCGCGTATGGGCCAGCCTCGTACGCCGTCGCTATGAAGCCATAAGTTGAGGGAAGCTTCTTCAACTTGCTTTCCAATTGAGCTGACTTGATTAAGTAGGGCAGAGCTTCCGCAGGGTTCTTCCCGGCCGTCATCGTGCCCAAGGCGTTGTACAGATATGCCAATGCTTCTTCTTTGTTGGTATATGGAACCCAATTGTCCGGAGCCTTATTGGCTTCAATGAGCTGAATCGCCTTCTTTGCGTAGGCGAGAGCATCGGCAACAAACGACTCATTCTTCGCCGCATAACCAGCATAGGCAAGATCAATCAGAACCTTCAAATTTTCCGGTTCGTCGGCCAGTACCTGCCGGCCAATTTCGAACGCCTTAGCGTAATCTTTTTTGTTATAGACAAGATCAGAAACCTGGTCCTTACGCGATGCCTTCTCGTAAAGAGTCACGAAGTTCTTTAGATAAGTCGCAATCTGTTCCTCGCCGGCAACAGGGGGACAAGCCAAATACTTCTTTGCCAACTCATAAGCCTTCGCCTGCTCCGTCTTAAACTTCTGACGAAACTCGTTGTACCAGGCCAATTTGTTTTCCGGTGTGCACTGATCCTGAGGAGTGTCAACCAGCGGCAATACGTTTCTAGCCAGAGTTGGTAACGAGATCACTGTGGTGATCGCGGAAATCGCTATGAACCCGAGAATCTTTTTCATTAGTTATCTCAAACCTCCAGAATTTGATCCAGCTATCCTTACAGGGGCCATGAGCGGCTTTCCAGCGTCGCGACAGCGACACTAAGATGCGCACCTGCCGAAACCAGTTGCCGATCTCGGTGCGCAGCCAACGGAGGGAACAAGTACGAAACCCAGATGGAGCCTGAAGAACGCCCGCAATATTCCTGCAACTCTTGCGCGTGTGTCAAGGCTCCGCGACACTAGCTGGCGCTATAAAACAGGCGCAAAAAACTGCGCCGGCTCCCGTCTAGTTTACGTGACTCCGGCGCAGATTGGTTTTCCGTTTTGTTGCAGGTGGCTTGTAATCTTACCGGCGCTCGGGTTGGATCCGGCGCGGCCTGCCGTCAAATTCGGGAGTGACTCTGGTCGCCGCGGGCTTCGTCACTTCCCCTTTCTTGATATCGGGGCTATGCCTCTCGATGGGCATCAACACTCTCTTGACCGTATTTCGCGGCGTCACGTTTCCGGAGTTTTGTGGCGCGGCAGGTCCCGCAGATGCAGTTGCCTCGCTTGCGGCATCGGTTGACTCATCACTTGTGGAGGTCTCTGCTTCCGCAGCCTCCTCTTCGGCCGCGTCCTTCTCTTCCTCGTTCAACTCTGCTGCCTTGGAATCATCAGCGACAGGAGCGGTGGCAATCTGGAGGTTAACAGGCGTGCCGAACCTGCTATTCAGTTCCCGGTAGATCTGGCCCGCAACTGCCGCCGGAAAATGTCCACGGGCATCCGAGCCGCGCGTGATCACGACCACGGCGAGCCGCGGATTGGCAAGCGGCGCATAGGATGTGAAGAGACCCAGCCAACTACCCTGACCAATGCAAGTTCCGGTCTTTCCGGCCACAGTTTGCAGTGGGTCATATGCCTTTTTGCCAGACCCATAGTTGACTGCTCCCACCATTCCCGGAACCATTCGCCGCCAGAATTCCTGTTCGACATCCAACTGCCGGCGCACCCTTGGTTTGAATTTTGCTTCTTCCCCCCGCGTTCGCGGGACTTGGGGGACCAGGAGTCTGCCGCCATTCGCCATCGCCGAAACAAGCGTAGCCAATTGTACCGCGGTCACTTCAAAATCGTCGCCATGTGAACACATGCGATTCAGCGCGAAACCATTCTTCTCCACTGGAAGCTGCCCCGGATATTCGTTGGCTACGTTCACACCAGTCTTTTCCCCGAGACCGAGTTCTCTTGCATAACCGATCATTTTCTCGAAACCCACCTTGCCTCCAACCTGCTGGAAATAAGTGTTGTTCGAATAAGCAAGCGCGTCAGTAAGATCAATGTGGTAACGATCCGAGATTTCTGCCGTCTCCACCGGAGTGATCACTTTCTCGCGCAACCCGGCTATCCCGGTTACCAGCTTTATTGTGGAGCACGGTTTGAAACCGCGACGGAAGCCCCACTCCTGATTTACCGCCGCATAGATCCTGCCAGTTATTGGATCCATAACCACGACCGTGCCGGCGTGATTCCCCAGGGCGTTGACTGCCACCCGCCGCACCTCAGGATCTTCACCGGTCGGATCGTCCATCGCGATGAAAGACAGTGCTTCATCGCGCATCGCTTTTTCAAGCGCGCGTCGTCTGGCGATCGCCGCCTGGCGCGCTGCTTCCGCTCTGCGTCTCGCCGCCAACAGATCCCTGCGATGGCGCAGTTCAATTCGGCGGAGTTCTGCGGAACGCTCCCGCCTGGTTAAGGGTCGACGCAATCGGCGCTCGAGTGCCTTGATTGCGGACGCCTGCTCTTTGGCAACGAGTTTGCGCTGGCGGCGAACCTCGCGTGCCGATAGCCGCGACCGCCGTCCGCGCCGAGTGTTTCGGGCGGATAGTCTGCCGCGGCGGTGAGTGGAGCGACGGACGCGCGCCGACACTTTCTTTCCTTTTTGGACTCGCGTTACTTTCTTGCGCGAGCCGGCAGACTGTCGCCTCTTTCCCAGAGCGGCATCGGAAAATGACAGAATAATGATGACAAATAGAATAGTGAGGACGCGGAGGCTTCTGGGGGAATGAGTACTAAACGGCATTTGGGCTACTTACCTTTCCGTGGGATTAAAAACTCTGCTCGTCTTCGGGGAGCACTACCGAAAGTACGGGCGCTGAACCGCTGGTAGCCGTCGGGCGGTTACCCGTAATCCTTTGCCTGTAATACCAAATCCGCAGTTCTAGAGTCGTCCAAAGCCTGATGCTAAACACTGCGACTTTCTAGTACTGCAAACGTGAACTGGGAGAAGTCCTTATAATTAGGCGGTCTCTGGGGACATTGATCTGAGACCGCCGCAAATATACCATCAGGCTGCAAGACGAGGCAACAGAAAAGTAATGTATTGTACACATTTCGCGATTTTCGGCTTTTTCGCCCTGCCTGCCCCGCTGGCGAACGCTTTCAGTTTCAACATCTTCTTACAAAGATGAGGCATTTGTGGTTCATTTATAGCTTTCGGGTGCGGCTGCTCCTGCTGCTGGTAGGGCTGCTCGGACTCACACTGGGAGTTCAATACTATGTAAATCTCCGCTCGGTTCGCAGTAATGCCCACCTTATCGTTGAGCAGGAGCAGGCGATTATGGCGGGTGTGGCCCTGGGGGTGAACAGTATCTCGAACCGCAAGTACCTCGACGAGATGCGCAAGAGCAGCCGGGAGCCGCTGCTCGATGAACACACTGGACGCGTTACCAACGTTCTGGTTGTGGATAGTGAAGGTAAGGTTTGGGATAGCCTGGTAAAGGACTATGCTCCCAGCCAGAACGAAGACGAATCGACCACTTACGCGCGAATAAGCGATGTACCCTTGCCACCCTTGAGCCGGGCGCTGGAGTTGGCTGATGAAGGCCAGCCGGCGCCGTCCTGGCTGTCGGCCTCCGCTCCCGCCCAACCGGGGGAACCGGGTGCGTTCTATTTTCCAGTTGAGACCATTCAGGGTAGGCTCTACATTATTGTTGAACTTGGCTCGTCCAGCACTCTGACTGACATCCTGAAGCGGCAGGCCTCAAAGTCTGCTCTGTACACTCTTGTCCTGCTCGTCACAACCACCCTCATTACAGGTCTTCTCGTCTGGCAATTTACCCGGCCCATTAAAGATCTGTCAGTCGCTGCTAGACGAGTAGCGGGAGGTGATTTCTCTGTTCAGGTTGCTTCAAAGCGAAGAGATGAGATGGGCGCGCTTGCCTACGCCTTCAATGATATGACGGCGAAACTGGGTCACACGCATGAACTCGAATCGCAATTGCACCATGCAGAGAAGGCCGCAGTAGTAGGCCGGCTGGCTGCGGCGATTGCTCACGAAATCCGCAATCCGCTCAACTACATTAATCTCACTTTGGACCACCTGCGCTCCTCCTTTGCGCCGGAAGACGAAGCCAAGCGAGAGAAATTCAAGCGTCTTACAGATCAACTCAAGACTGAGGTCGGCCGCATCAACCGGCATATCTCCGACTTCTTGAAATACTCGCGGCCCTCGATTCTTGAGCTGCAGCCTACAAATCTTCGAGTCGAAGCTGAAGATGCAATGCAAATGATCGCAGTGCAAGCTTCGGAAAATGGAATCAAAACGGCTGTTGAGGAGGTGGGAAAGGTTTCGCTCGTAATGGCCGACCGTGAAACCTTGCGATCTGTTTTAACTAACCTGTTGCTTAACGGACTACAGGCGATTGATGGGCACGGTGGGAGCCTTGTGATCAAGATTTCACAAGAGCACGAGCGGCGAGCTCAGATTAAGATCATCGATACGGGGAAGGGGATCGCCCCCGAGGATATTTCAAAGGTCTTCGAGCCTTACTATTCGACAAAGGAGACCGGGACAGGGTTGGGTCTGGCTATTGTAAAAAAGGCGCTCGATGATCACGGTGGTTCAATCTCGGTCTGCTCGAAACCTGGAAGTGGTACGACATTTACGATTACCCTGCCAACAGTGACTGAAAACCCACAGGGACGAGGATAACCAATGGCGCGCAAAAACATACTGGTAGTAGATGACGAAAAACCGCAGCGAGAGATCTACGAAACCATACTATCCGATGCCGGATACGATGTTGCGACAGCTTCTTCAGGCGAGGCGGCTATGAAGTTTATAAACGAACGGCGGTTTGATCTCATCCTGACAGATTTGAAAATGACCGGCATGAGCGGTATCGAACTGCTTCAACACGTCAACACGTTGGATCCCTCGATGAGTGTGATTTTGATCACCGGCCACGGAACAGTCGATTCGGCAAAAGAAGCCCTCCGAAGCGGCGCCTTTGATTTTTTGGAGAAGCCAGTTGATCGCGAGCCTTTGTTGGAAGCCGTGGTCCGCGCTCTCGGAAAAAGGGACGAACTTGACACAGAAATCGTCTCCGCCTCACCTAAGATGGAGGCAGTCAAGAAGATGATCATCAAGGTTGCCCGTTCAAACTCCACGGTTTTAATACGTGGGGAATCGGGTACGGGTAAAGAGTTGATTGCCCGCGCGATTCATAACCAATCACCACCACGACTGACGGAGGTTTTCCAGGCAGTCAACTGTGCGGCCATTAGTGAAAACCTACTTGAGTCGGAATTGTTCGGTCATGAGAAAGGATCGTTTACGGGGGCGTACGCCGAGAAGAAAGGCTTATTTGAGCTCGCCAACCGGGGTACCTTATTTCTCGATGAGATAGCGGAACTGGATGTCGGTATGCAGGCAAAACTTCTGCGCGCATTGCAGGAACGAAAGATCCGGCGCGTGGGAGGCACACGAGAGATTAGTGTGGACGTCCGTGTTGTGGCCGCAACAAACCGCGACCTGCGTGCAATGGTTGCGGACGGCCGGTTTAGAGATGATCTTTATTACCGCATAAATGTCTTGTCGGTTGACGTGCCGCCTTTACGAGAGAGGCGGGAAGACATTCCAGTGCTGATCGATTTCTTTATCAAGAAGCACACCCGCAACACCTCGCGCCTGGTGCGTGGACTCACTCCTGAAACAAAGAAGCTGATGATGGACTACAGTTGGCCCGGCAACGTAAGACAACTGGAATCAGCTATTGAACGGGCGATCCTTCTTTGCGAAGGGGACCAGATCACCATCGAGGATCTGCCGCTTGAGGTGAGACAGGAATCACAGCCCGCCGCTGAAGGCGCTTTTAAGCTGCCACCTGAGGGGATCAACTTCGAAGATGTTGAGCGCGATCTGATCATCCAAGCAATGGAACAGAGTGATTACAACATCACCAAAGCGGCA
>DATEUF010000297.1:0-7149 GCA_035283325.1 Pyrinomonadaceae bacterium
CCAACGCTCGTTACAAGACGAAAACCAATCGCATACATTGCAAAGCTCCACCGGCTCAGGGTAAGTCTCAGCCTTCGCTAGGTCCGCCGCTTCAAATTCCCCGCGCACTTTCCGAAAGTAGGCAAGGTAACGTTGAAGGGAAAACTTCTCCGGTTGCGCGCCGCCGCCGAGAACGACATGCATGTAATCTGGCTCGACGCCTTGAATTGTTGAGAGCAGGTCCGAGTAAAAGCATAGCTGGATGATGGCACGTGCCTTAGTTGATCGAGCGAGCTTCGCTTCCACTACTTCATAAGAGAAGTTGCCGAGACGACTTGACTTATCAACGCGAACGAGAAAATCCGCGCGACCACCCCAGATTGGACCTTTCGAGATTGGACCTTCAACGAACGGAAGCGACGGCTCCTCACTGGGATCGCGGGCGTCTCGCCCGCCCCGAGCACCATCAAGCGCGAGTGAGTCGTCGTTTAGAAACGCCTCCTCGGTGGGCCCACGGGCGGGCGGGGTCCCCGGCTGCACAGCACTGCTACCGTGCTCTACTCGCCCGTGACGTGCGCTGTCAGGCGCGAGTGAGTCGCCTTGGAGAAACGTCGCCTGATAGATCGCATCGACTCCTTGGGCTATCGCATCAATGGTTGCGGCCGCAGCTTCAGACCACGGGATGTCCGTATCTATCTCAACCACCCTGAGGCGCCGTGTTTCCCGTAGCCACCTCAAGTATTTCTGCTCGTGCTCCAAGCCTAGTCTCTTGAGCAGCTCAACGCTGGGATCGGCGAACGGCTTTTTCTTGATCTCACCTCCGCTTCTTCGCGATTGAGTGTCGCGATATGTTGGCAGGCAAGGAAATTTGCAACGTCAGTTGGTGAGAACATGGGGGTTAACTAAATAAGCACCTATCCACAAGCCTTGTGGCCCCGTCTCGTTGCAAGGGCACAAGGGATTACGAACTGTTTCAGGGAATGCGTGCTGCCGGAATCTGGAACGCCTGTCGTAGAGACCTTACGAACAAAAAGTCATCTTCGGACCACTTGCGACCTTTTACTGGATGCATAACTGTGTTCCTAACTAAGTCGGTTTAGCCGTCTCAAATCCTTTTCTAATCTCTTTCGATCCTTTCCGAATTCCTTTGGTAACACGGCCTGGAAGAGTTGCCAATTCTTCGTGATTATTTTAGAAAGATCGATAAGGTCCGCGTACGAGAAGGGAGCGTCGTTGGGTTCTTCATCTTCTTCTCGCCGGCTAACGCACTTCTGTCTAATCTCAAAGGAAATGTCGTTGCGCCACCATTCTGGCTCCTTATCGCCAAGTGTCTTACACAATGTTGAGCGAACGAGGTTGTGTAAGTTGATCTCGGTTTCTGAGTCGTACTCATACATATCACCCGCGAACACACGTCGATCTCCCAGCGATCGGAAGCGCTCTACTTCTTCCCAACTCGAAACTTGGGCGAAATCGTGAAGATTGACCCTGACCCCATTTGCAATCGCTTCGGTGACCTTCTGCAGAACCTGGCGCTTGGTCCTTGGGAATGGCGAAGTAAATATCTGAGTGACGTAACGCGCGCTCCCCTACGCGGGTATACAAGTATTGCACGACGCTCGCGAACGATATGCCCATTTCGCCTGTGATATCTGAGGGATCCAATCCACTCCTAGCAACTTCTCTGCTTCGTGTTTTGGGCCATTTTCTCTCTCTTCACGCCTTCGTTCGATCCGTCTGGGCCTAAATACCACGGGTGAGAAGCCTTTGCAATGCTTCTTGCAGCCTCCTATAATGCGCGGCGAGTCTTGCACGTTCTCTCAGACATTAAATTGCCTACCTCGAACTTCAAGTTAGGGCGATCTGAATGTGTGACGGCTCAACCCCGGGAAGTTTAGCCAATCGACTCCAGCAGAATGATCACGGATTACCACGCGAAATACTTCGCTTACGAACTCACAAAGCGCTGCCTAATCGTCGCGGTTATGGCCTTCAATGGGCCAAGGGAGTTCAACAGTATTGGTCCATGAGGTTAGTCCACCCATTGAGTAAAAAGTGATGCGTGGTGAAAGACCAAACTGGCGACCGGTTAACGCATGACCCAACTCATGAAGCAAGATTGAGAAGAAAACAACGAGGAACCATTCGATTAATAGCGAGAAGCGTAGTGAATGAGTGCCGGCAAGGAAAAGCCCGAGCACCAGGAATGACGCTTCTATTCTTATGGGAATGCCGAGAATTGTTAACTGACGAGTAATTGGCATTAGCTAACAGCGTGAAGGCCCAAGTGAAACAGTCCTGGCGTACGATCCGCACTGCTTGCACATGATACGTCAGAAGCTTGCGACCCTGCTCACTTGTTTCACATGAGCGAGGGCGGTACGATCCACGAAAGCACACGAAACAACACCCACCACGCCGATATCAAAGATGCCTAGTGATGAAGTCAGTACCGGGAGCGATAGCGACCGGGTCTCGATCGTGGCTTGAGCGTCGCGGAAGGGGAGACCCGGTCGCTATCGCTCCCGGTACTGACTTCATTACGGTGATTGAATTGTAGGCTTCATCGAGAATCAGGGGATGCTTGCCAACCTATCGTAACTCGATGCTTAATTAAGTTGACCTTGTGTCTCGTCTCAAACCGTCGGCGTGCAAACAATTTGGTCATCGCGTTGGGCGTATTCTGATGCGTCGAATAAGTTCGCTAGCTTCACCTTGGTTAGACTATAATTCGGCTTGAGGAACACCCATGTCGCTAGTGATTGAAGAGAAAGAGCTCGGTGCATTGCCCTTACGGTCGATCCTGAGATCGTCAGCGGAACTCCGGTCTTTCGTGGGACACGCGTGCCAGTAGAGGCGTTGATCAGCAATCTCGAAGCCGGTCTCACCTTGGACGAATTTCTGGAAAATTTCCCGACTGTTACGCGGGAACAGGCACTGCAAGTGCTTGGCTTCTCGCGCTCGACATTGCAGCGGCTGGCTCACTCCAAGTGAAGATCCTTTTGGATGAGAGCACGCCAGATCAAAACTTGCCCAAACTGAAGTTTGGGGTATTCTGATAAAAAGAGAGCCCCGCCTTCTTAGGCTGAAGCTAAGCTTCCCCAAACTGAAGTTTGGGGTATTCTGATAAAAAGAGAGCCCCACCTTCTTAGGCTGAAGCTAAGCTTCCCCAAACTGAAGTTTGGGGTATTCTGATAAAAAGAGAGCCCCGCTTTCTTAGGCTGAAACTAAGCTTCCCCAAACTGAATGTTCGCTTCGTACTCACCGATGTCATTCGCGGTCACCCGCAAATGCCACTCAAGCAGTAGCGGGGGCTGCTTTGGTAGTGGCGGCTAAAATTCTTTCCTGGTTCGACAAGATTTGCTCTTGTCGCTTCTCTATCCGCGTTTGATTGAGAAGCACGCTGTCGAGCTTCTTTTGGTTCGCGAGAATCTGGACCTGATTGGCGAGAATTGTTTCCTGATTAGCCAACAAGACACCCTGGTTATCAAGTACTTTCTCTAAAGTCATAAAGACCTACCTCCATTTCATGATGGACGGAGCCCAATTTGCAGCTTCATCAACTGGTAAAGCATTCAAATGCATCACGGCAAAGAACGTGCCGAGCAACTCCGGCTGTATTTCTGATATCGAGCAAGCCCGAGCTTTCAAGACCTGGGTGAAGCTACGCAGCCGTGTGGGGGGAAGTTCGCTTGAAGAATAGCCGGCATTTTGGGTAGTGCATGGTCACTACAATCCCATAGAACCAGGGGCCCGCTCCATTCGGACAAGCGTCGCCTGGGGCAGTTCGCGCTCGAATTGCTGTGCAGTATCGATCCCCGAAAGTAGTCGGCTATGCCCCAGTGGGGCGCAGCCCCAGTAATCAGAGGGCAGCCTTGACGGAAGGACAAGCCGCTTCCTCACATCAGGCGGCACAGCCGTTGCGCAAGAAAAAATCTTGCTCAAGTAGAAGTGACACCAAAACAGCACCGAAGGTCGCGATGATGCACACCAACCCAAACGCGCACGAGCAACCGAGTTTACTTCGAGACGCATTTTCCGTCCCAGGTGCCGCTCGGAGGCTCTCTCGTTCCTGAAGTGCGATTCCAGTTACCCGTGAAGCTCTGTCCATCCGCTGCCAGCGTGAAGCGAAATCTTCCTTTAGCTTTATTCTCAGTGTAAGTCCCGGTTAAGACTCTTCCATCCGCAGAGACAATCCCGTTGATGCTGCCAGCATCGAAGTCGTAGCTGGCTTCCACTAGGTTATCTGCGCCGAAAGTGATGGTCATTGTGCCAAAGCTCGATCGCCATGTTCCTAAGAAACCATTGCATCCGCCCTTGGTGGATCTGTTCGTACACTGATTTAGCTTCGCGCGGGCGTTGGACAACGCGGTCATCGCCGCCTGTTGGTTCATTCTGGCCCGGTTGAGCATTGCCGTACCTTTCGCACCAGCGGCCCCATATCCTGCTGTGGCAATTTCTCGGAATCTCTTGTCAGCATTTTCCGACTCCCGTTCGGCGGCCTTGAGCTTCAGATATGCGTCGCGGCATTCGGGCTTTAAGTCGGCCGGAATTGTCTCAGCCACTGAGACGTCCTGGGGCTGCGGTGTCTCCTCGGCTCCAACCACTTTGATGCTTCCACAATTCAGAGTCTCTATTAATCTATCGCACTCAGGATAGTTTCCGGGGCCTCGTCCCCGTAATTGATTTCGCGCATAGCAGGCAATGATTGCGTCGCCCGCTGCTGGGTTGTAATCACTGATTTCAGGTCTCTTGACACGCGAAGTGTCACAGCCCCTTGCGTTCTGGTAGGCAGCGGCGGTCTTCTTCCGCGCAGCGTCGAACCCTCGCATCCGGGAATCAAATATCGCTTGTGGTCTGCCACTCCGGTCCTCCGCCGGCAAGCTGTTCAGCGCGCATATCGCCCTTCTCATTTCCGCAGTGGCATAGGCTTCCTGGGTCACGGCCTCTTGTACTGCTCTGACGGTGGCACCACAATCGGGGCTCTCACCTCCAACTTGGCGATCGGCATAGCCCGAAAGCATTTCGGTGCGAATAGCCGTCGAATGTATCTCCGTTGGGCCGTTCCGCGTTCCGGATGAGCCCGACGCGCCGGACCAGGAAGTCAGGCAAACAATGGAAATAAGAACTACGGCGATGATAAAAGGGCGAAGCCCATGATCAAGTTGATTCATCTATCACTCTCCTTTTCGACTGGCCGCGTTAAAGCTAATGGCAGCGATTGGGCGCAATTGAAGACGACACAATAGTTCTGGCCCACACGTTTGCAGCGCTTCATTCGTTGGTAGTAAAAGGAAAATTTGGTTGCGGGGAAGCCCCGAACTCGACCTTGGGTTATGAATCCCGCGCTCTGACCAGCTGAGCCAAACCGCTGGCCTTTGAACTAACAACCTATTTGATGTTCCAGTCTAGCCATTATGACGCAACTTTGCGGCAATTCGCTACAGCTCGTTCCTGGCCTCCCAATCGTTGTTAAGTCCTTTAACTTCCGGGGCAGCGACGCCTGCCTCTATGGGAAACTAAGATACGTGCAAACAATTTGGTCATCGCAAACGGCGTATTGTGATGCGTCGAATAGGTTTCGCTACCTTTGCCTTCGTTAGACTATAATTCGGCTTGAGGAATACTTATGTCGCTAGTGATTGAAGAGGAAGAGCTCGATGCATTGCCCATTACGGTCGATCCTGAGATCGTCAGCGGAACGCCGGTCTTTCGTGGAACACGCGTGCCAGTGGAGGCGTTGATCAGCAATCTCGAAGCGAGTCTCACCTTGGACGAATTTCTGGAAAACTTCCCGACTGTTACGTGTGAACAGGCACTGCAAGTGCTTGGGTTCTCGCGCTCGAATTGCTGTGCAGTATCGATCCATGAATCCCCACAAAACGACGCCAACTGGACATCCTGATACCAGAGACGACGTCCAATCATGTAACGGGAGCGATGCCGACCGAGTATGTCTCACGTACAGAGAACTTTTAGTCAGAAGCGCATCCAGTCGCTACCCAGACTGTTTGAGCACTCGAAAAATTCCACCAACCGCAGCCTCAAGGTAGGAAATCTCTCAGGTTAGGAAGGGGGCAAGGCAGGCTTCTGGGTAGAAAGGAAGCTAGTTTCAGTCTGCCGCCGCCCCCGCTGTCTCAGGAGTCACTCCAGATTCAATGAATCACTCAACTGCAGGAACCTCTGAGACTATTGAATGCCGGTCAGAAATGATCCGGCATTAACAGCTATGAGATTAACTTGAGTGATTAATTCAATGTTGAGGGCATGGAATGTTGAGCGGGGGCGGCGGCAGACTGAAACTAGCTTCCTTCCTACCCAGAAGCCTGCCTTGCCCCCTTCCCAACTTGCAATTATTTAAGGGTGCTCCTGTCTACCCAGAAGCTTGCCTTGCCCCCTTCCTAACCTGAGAGATTTCCTACCTTGACGCTGTTGTTGGAATTTTCGAGTTGTCGATCCACGAAAAAACACGAAACGGAACCAAACATAAACTGATAAAGTGGCTATAGCATGCCATTTTTGAACGTAACCAGGCGGGCTGACTTACAAACGTCGCGTGTTCTCCGAAGAAAAAAGAGAGCTATTTGCCTGCTCGTAATAATTATTGGATTGGTCACCGCTGCGTCAGAAGAGGTCACTGGTGCGTCAGAAAAGGTCACTGGTGCGTCAAAGTGTCTGGCCGTCTTCTTGGAAGACAAGAGCGAAAGGGCCTCTTGTCAAGAACCGATATCCACGGCAGCGGATCAGAAGTCTGAGTTAGATGAAGCGGAGCGGCTCACTCAGAAGGCGAAAGACCTGTCCCTGATTTACGAGTATAGGCAGGCAATACTTTTGGTGGAACGCGCCCTGGCGATTCGCGAAAAAGCGCTTGGACCTAATCACCCTCTGGTCGCGAATTCCCTGAACAGCCTCGCAGATTTCTACCGGTCGGATGGTAGCGACGAGCGGGCCGAGCCGCTCTACCAGCGTGCTCTCGCAATCCGTGAGAAGGCCCTCGGACCTGATCATCCTGATGTTGCCGCATCTCTAAACGGTCTAGCAAAGCTGTATAGAGGGAGGCAAGACTATGTGCAAGCAGAGCCGCTCTTTCACCGTGCGATTGCGATTGCCGAGAAGGGACTCGGTGTCCGGCATCCCACCGTGGCCTTATACCTTAATAACCTCGCCCTG
>DATEUF010000298.1:0-3023 GCA_035283325.1 Pyrinomonadaceae bacterium
GTAACGCCTTATATCGCGCCGCCCATTCCCTATCAGGGCAGGCGCGATTTTTTTATCTTCGCAGATCCTGGTGGAAACAAACTCGATCGGCTGGCTGTAGTCCGTTATCCGGAAGAAGCCTTGAAGCGTTTCTTCGAAGTGTTGAACCCTCCCGGCAAAGACATCGCGGCAACACTGCGCCGCATTGTAGAAGAACGAAACCCCAGAACAATTGCTCTCAACATGGGAGGAACGCGGGGCGCAACAAATGGCCTCACTCATGATGCCTACAAATTTTTGACAGAAACTGTTGGGCAGGAGTATGCAAAGCGTTTCGTCTCTGCCGCTCCCCTGATTGTCGAATACATGGACACGCGATTGCCTGAAGAACTTGAACCTTATCGAACCGCAGTGGCGCTTACGGACGTCTTGACGCAGCGCGCGTTTTCAAACGAGGTCATTACACCCGGTAAGACTACGGTCGGCGATGTTCGTTGGTGGTTTCTGCAACAGGTGAACAATGTCGGGTTGGATGTCTGGTTTCAGCCTGATTTGCGCATTCAGCGACAAAATCAGGAGCCAGGTAAGACGCAGCAGTTTCTCAGCGTGGCTGAAGAGTCAGTCGTCATCCAGCGAGGTGACGTGATTCACATCGATTGTGGATTGAATTACCTGGGCTTGAGCACAGATTGGCAGAAGATGGGATATGTATTGCGCCAGGGGGAGAAGGATGCTCCGGAGGGGTTGAAGCAGGCTCTGGCGAATACGAATCGTCTTCAGGATGCACTGTTCACTCACATTAAACCCGGCGCGAAGGGCTTTGAAGTTTATGATGCCACCATGACGGATATGAAAAACAAGGGCATTGAAGCAATGATCTATTCGCACTCGGTCGGCAATCAAGGACATGCACTTGGTGCCAGTATTGATTTTCGCCGTCCGGCAGCCGGAACTCCGTTGGAACCGCCTTTTCGCGAGTGGTCCTACACTTCCATCGAACTGAACACAACTACCCCTGTTCCAGAGTGGGGCGGGCAGAAAGTCACGATAATGATGGAAGACGATGCATATCTAACCAAAGATGGAATGAAGTGGTTTCAGCCACGACAGACGGCTTTTTACTTGATCCGTTAATGGTCGGGCACAATCTTACCAGCATTCGATGATCGCTTTGTTTCTTTGTAATCATTTGAATGACACTTAACTGAACAAACCCCAAAACACCTCATTGAGTCCAGACACTCGTCGTCATCGCGGCGCTCATCCTACCGACGCGGAACTTTTCCACACGGATCAACTACCTAAACTGCGCCAGGCGGTCAGCGAGCTCTCCTGGTTGCTGTCGCGTGGTTACAAGATGACCTCCGCACTCAAACTTGTGGGCGATCGCCACGGACTTCGTGAGCGGCAGCGGTTGGCTGTATCTCGCTCGTCATGTTCAGAACAGGATAGGCAAAGACGAATGGCACACGCCGTACCCGTTGCACAAATACGGAACGAGAGCGTGATTGTCGACGGGTTCAATCTGATGATCACGCTCGAAGCTGCGCTTTCCAGAGGTCCTTTATTTATCGGCGTTGATAGATGTATTCGCGATCTTTCAAGTGTCCACGGGTCTTACAGATCAGTCGAGGAAACCGAGCGAGCGATATTTATGATCGGCAAGGGGTTGCAAGATCTTGGGGCTTCGTCAGTGATGTGGCTGCTTGATCGGCCGGTATCCAATAGCGGCCGGCTCGCAACAAGGATTGCCGAGATTGCTCTTCAACGAGGCTGGCCCTGGCAAGTTGAAGCAGTTTTTAACCCTGACGCGACTATGATGTCTTCGACTGCCGTGGCAATTACTTCTGACTCGTCAATTCTTAATCGGGTTGAAAGGTGGGTAGATCTGAAAAGTTATTTGCTTGCGACGGAGATCTCCAATGCCTGGATGATTGATCTTTCAGACGCCGATTACTGATGAGGGAAGGTCACGCGGTGTTCGACCAAACCTTAGAACTTAGAGAAGAGCTAACTCGAGTATTTGATCGCACAACTCAAGTAGCGATCGATACTGGTTTAGGACGGCAAGAGACTGTTCGGGGGCGGCGTGCTGTACGGGCATTTTTGCAAGCTATGCAAGGGTCGGTGGTTCAGAACTCAGTCTCTTGTTCGAGCCGCAAATATCTAATTTTCAATCTTCAATAGTCGTGGCGCGCGCGCAGGGATTCGAACCCCTAACCAACAGATTATGAGACCTGTTGGGGAGAACTGATGAAGTTGGACCAACCAAGATGTAGCAGTATTTACCCAATCCGCAGCCGTCAAAGTTAGTTACACCTTGGTACGTCCCAGTACGCCATCGCGCCATAATCACGCCATCTGGAGGCGCTTCGTCGAGATGCTTTGATCTCGTCACTCGGCGCCTAAGTTATCATTACGGTCGCGCACTAGAGCCCTCGTTTAGACTCTCATTTTCGCGATTCGATAGCGGATTCAATTAACAGGACTTGATCGTATCTCGTTTGGAACGTGGCTTTATCCGTGTTGACATAGGCGGCTCTTGGGTCGTCGTGTTCCGTGATACTAAGTTTGGCGTAAAGATCTCGTAACGTTGTCGCTTCGCTCGGCAGCAGAGGAACCAACTTCGTGAAATACTTGAATTCTGAGACAGGCTGGTTCTTCTGTTTGTATTGGTGCCTTTGATTGTTGAAAACGTGTGTGTTTACTATTGCCTCTATCAGTCGGCGCAGCTTTCCAGCTAATTCTTCCTTATGGAATTTCGTTGGCTCACCAGAGATCGCCAAAAGCGCACCTATTTCTGTTTTCAGTTCATCTATCTTTTCACTGTAATCCGCTACAACCGCGCAGTTCTCGAGCACCTGCACCGACAGTGAACCGTTTAATCCAGCCGCGTTCATAGTAGTTTGAAGCTGAACAAAGAATTCCCAGTTGTGGGTGAGCAGAATTAGCTGGTGATTGGGATGGCTGACAACGAAATCTCTTACGCGAATGCAATAGTTTGCGATGTGGTTATAGTCGAAACTGGAGATTGGGTCGTCAAA
>DATEUF010000299.1:0-5994 GCA_035283325.1 Pyrinomonadaceae bacterium
TGCGGGAAGATCGCCACTCACCTTTTCCAGTCGTCGCGCCCATGCCTCAATCTTTTCGAGCGTACCATCGTCGGATTGACCATCTTGCACGTGGTAGTGAATGTGAATGTCCCCGGCCTGCGACACGATGCTCCAGATCGTTGCATCGATGGTCTGTACAGCATTCCGGACTGGGGTAACGATATAGTGGGCGTGCATCGATCTCTTTCCTGACTATCTCAACTATCACAGACCACAACTTCCTGAAACCATTGCTCGAGCAACACCAGCTTGTAGGAAAAAAAGAGCCCAGGCCACCCCTGTTTTGGCAGCTCCTGTAAAACATAGTCAGCCTTCTTTTCAGCCAGGATTCCTGCCTTCACCAAATGTCCATCGCGCAAGTTGCTGCCGTAACGTGCGACGACACCCGAGAGCCACTCCCAAACCGGCGGCTGGAACCCGGCCTTGGGCCGGGCGAGAACGTCGTCTGGCAAAACGCCTTTGAGTGCCGCGCGCAACCAAGCCTTCTGCCCCAAGGTGTGATCGGGATATTTATTACGCAAGGCCATCACGAGTTCGATAAGCCGTACATCGAGAAACGGCAAGCGGCTCTCTACCCCGACGCCCATGCTTACCCGATCCCCCAACGACAGGCTGTTGGATGTGAGCCAGGTGTCAAAAAGCAGGCGGATGATAGCGGCGGGAATTCGCTCCACAGCACGCGGGCCGATGTCGGTTGGCTTGAAGGGATTATCTGCCAGAAGGTTGCGCATGGCCGGACCATACACGGAATCCTTTATCCGTCGGGCATCGTTGAAATCGGGTGCGGCGGTATAAAAGCGCAGCTGATTTTTTGGTGTATAACTGTCCGCTATTTCTTGCAGGAAGCCCGTCCAACGCCGCAACTTAGAGGGTGCATTGGGCGAGTCGGTCATCCTTCTTAAGATCCGATGTACGTTCGCGGATGCCAGTAGTGGTCCCGCGGAAGCGAGTAGCGGTGATTTAGCGATGGTTTCGTTGGCGACAGCCGCTTTTGCAACCCACGGGTAACCCCAAAAAAGCTCGTCGCCACCTAAGCCGGTGAGCAACACCTTGATACCCTGGTCGGCCGCTGCTTTGGGTACAGAGTAATGTCCGAAGGCCGCCGGATCCGCAATCGGTTCATCCATGATGCGCACAAGCTGCGGGAAGAAATCCACGAAGCTTTCCACAGGTAGCTCAACTTCATGGACGATCATGCCAAGTTGCTCAGCCAGCTGGCGCGCATGGTGCCGTTCGTCATACGATGGGCGCCCCGGATAGCCGACGCAAAAGGCGTGCATCGGTTCCGGGTAGTGCCTCTGCGCCAGGGCAGCGATGGCGCCGGAATCGATACCACCCGACAGCGCAACACCCACAGGTACATCCGAACGCAAGGTCAGCGTGACTGCGTCCTCAACCGCGTCGCGAATGAGCGGCAACACGCCTGCCCTATCCGCAGGCAACCCGGGGCTATCCACTATGTCCTCTACGTTCCAATACCGTAGCGGTTCTGCATGCCAATCACGCGGAGTTAGTACAAGGGTGTGCGCCGCAGGTAGCTTATGCACTCCTTGAAGAAGGGTGTATGGCTCGGGCACATACTGATAGTGGAGATACATGTCCACGACTGCCGAATCAAGCGCCGGTCGATGTGCCAGCAACGGAAGCAGCCCTTTGAGTTCAGAAGCAAACGAGAAACAATCTCCGTCTCTGTGGTAAAAGAGCGGCTTCTCGCCGCAGCGGTCGCGCGCAAGGAACAGGGTCTTCTCCTGTTCGTCCCAGAGCGCGAAGGCAAACATGCCCCGAAAACGATTCACGCATGCCCGCCCCCAGACCTTGTAGGCGGCGAGCAGCACCTCGGTATCCGAGCTGCTGGTAAAACGTTCGCCTTTTGCTTCCAGTTCGCTTCGAATCTCGAGATAGTTGTATATCTCACCGTTGTAGGTCACTACATAGCGTCCACTGCCAAGGATCATAGGTTGCTGACCACCCTCGGTCAGGTCGATGATCGCCAGACGAGAGTGGCCAAGCTGAATGTAGGGATTCGTAAAAACACCAGACCCGTCTGGGCCGCGATGGGCTAACGTCGCCAAGTCACGCGGCGAGAGCGGAGGACGTTGCCCGAGTCGCCGTTGGAACCGGCCTAGAATGCCACACATTGATTGGCCTTCCGTTAAATCAATGACAAGAACTTGCGGACAAAGACATCTTTAAGGCGACTCGCTTTGTGCACAAGACGGCCTGGTAACCGCGCGGCGCGCACAAGTACCATCTTCTGATATTCCGTTATCATCAGTTGGTGTGCATTTACTTGAACCCTGTATGAAGTGATTTCATCTTGATTTGATTTGATTAGTTCTTTATATGCAGAAATTTGCCTTTGAAGCCGAAGCATCTCTGCGGATTGCCACTGCGTTACACCCAACAGGGTCTGCGACCTTTGGCTGGGTTGCGCGATCTTTCTCTGCATATACCGAAGCGCAACATCTCTGTTCTCCCTAAAGTCAACTAAAAGCCCGCCCCCGAGATAAAGGTAATCGAGACTTGATTCGAAGAACCCCTTAAGTGCGTCTTGCGGTGAACAAACAATCGGCTCCTCGTGGATGTTAAATGAAGTATTCACCAGTGCCGATTTCTGCGTTAATTCCTTGTAATACGTCAGCACCCCGTGGATAAAGGGATTAGACTCGGCGCTAACCAGCTGAGGACGCGCCGTACCGTCTACATGGACTACCGCCGGACACGCCTGTCGCATAGCATCGCTACAGTCCACAGTCACAGTCATAAATTGCGCGGCGAGCCTGACTCGATCAATCTGTTTATAACAGGCTGCCGCGTCCTCGACGCAGGTGACAGGCGCAAACGGCATGAATTCTGTTCTTCTTAGACGGGCATTAAGGCTGTGATTGATATCAGGATCACTTGCCTGCGCCAGAATCGATCTGTTGCCCAAGGCGCGCGGCCCCAGCTCCATCGCCCCTTGAAAAACTGCTACGACAGCGCCCCCAGCCAGCAACTCTGCGACACGCCTTTCCGGTCCAACCAAGGTTTGATACACAACCCCTTCTGCCGCCAAGTGCTGCCGTATGTCATCAGAAGAATATGACGGTCCCAGGTAGACAGAGCTGAGAGGCTTGGGCGAAAACTGTTTCTCGCATGAAAGGACGTGCCATGCTGCACCAAGGGCTGTTCCATCGTCCGTCATGGGTGGTGCAACAAATAGGTTCTTGAAGCCGGACTCAATAATACGCTGGTTAATCTTTACATTCGCAAACAAACCCCCTGCAAGGCAGATATTCTCACCGGACCAGCCACGCGCTCTTGCTTCGGCGAGGAGTCCGAGCACATGCTTCTCGGCCAGTTCCTGAACCGTTGCGGCAATCTCCTCTCTTGAAAAATCCTTGGCCGCCTTTCGGTACGGTTCGATCAAGGTGTCAAAGGTCCACGGTGTAGGTAACTGTTCGCTGCTGAAACTAAACAGCCAGCTCGTGGCATTCGCGACAATGGGAATGTTCTTCTCAAACCATTCCTGTAACAATGCCCTGCAGGCATCCGATGGCTGTCCGTAAGCAGCTAAACCCGTTATTTTTCCCTCATGCCTGTTTGAGGTAAACCCGAGGAGCGCTGTAACAAACGAGTACAGATCCGCTACATCTGGATGATAAAATCTATTAAATTGATCCAGTGTGCGTATACCATCCATCCTGTCAGCTATATAAAGCCCGCCAAACCAAGGATTACTATAGATACCACCGTCATAGGTCAGGCACAGGACATTTTCGAATCCACTACCCCAAAACGAAGAGGCGGTATGTGCTAGGTGATGGCAGACGTATTCAACCTCACAAGGGATCGTCCCGATAAATTCGTTGAACTCCTTAGGATGTTCGAATCTGCCATAGGGGATGGGTGTTTCTAGCCTGGTACTCAGAAGGCTGCTGGTCGTCTGATGGCCCTCATCATTCATGAGCCTGGCAGGCACGGCAACCTTCGATATTTTCTTCCAAGGAATCTGCTCCAAGAGATTGCTGGGAGGGCGCCCATCCTGTTTGGCGCGAGAGAAACGCTCAAGAGCCATGGAAAAGATCGGCTCGCCGTCAGGTGCTACAATCGCGACAGCGCTGTCATGCAGTCCACCATAGTTGATACCGACAACGCTACCAACAGGAATATCACGAGACCGAATCATTTTTTACCTATACTTAAAGACCGATTACTTTTGCCCAAAGGAATTCTGCTGGTTTTGTACGTCAACGCTTGTTGTTTCCGTGATGAGATCATGAGTACTTACGGAATAAGTCGTATCCAGATGCACAGATGCGCGAAAATCTGCATAGAAAAAGCGATTGGCTGGCTGTTTCACAATCAATGAAGCGGCACAATAGTCATAATAAAGATGCACCCCAGCTGTTTTCTGAAGCACAGATGGACCAAATTCGTATACACCTGGTCTCAGGTTCGGCCTTCGAACCCATATGTCTACGACATGTTCTCCTTCTGGAAAGGAGAAGAATGAACCGCCCGATTCATAACTATCGATAATTGCGATCGACTTGATCATTTCTGCATTGATTTGCATCCGGACAATTACATCTGTTAACGGTTTCTTGATATCAAGATTCAGTCGGAGACAAAAGGATTCTCCATATTCGATCTCCGAAATCGCTCTATTGCTTTCATCGAGAACCTCGACTTTCGTGATGATTACGTCGCCCGTCCCACCGACGCTTCCCTCATAGCTGGCCTGCAAAGTATTTTCTTCGCGCCCGCTGCCTGCTAGATTCGGCTTTCGTACCAACATATTGATGTACTCATATTCTTTACATGCGTCCTCTACTGAGATAATCCCTTTACATCTACTTTTATGGATTACCAGACCTTTATTACATACGGCCCATATAGCTCCGGGTGAATGCGACACCAACAGAATAGTCGTACCCCGGTCTTTGAGGGCTTGGATTCGTTCATAGCACTTCTTCTGAAAGTTCATATCGCCGACTGCCAGAACCTCGTCGACAAGTAAAATCTCCGGGGTTCCGATAACAGCAATTGCAAATCCCAAGCGTACGCTCATGCCACTGGAATAGTTGCGTACTGGCATATCGATAAAATCGCCGAGCTCTGCGAATGCGACAATCTCGTCGAATTTCTTGTGAATTTCGCGTGGCGTCATACCCAACAGTGTGCCACTGATATAGACGTTCTCGCGTCCACTTAGCATTGGCGAAAAACCAGCACCGGCTGCGATGAGTGCGCCAATCCTACCTCGGAGGGTGACCTTGCCTTTGTCCGGGCTGTATGTGCCGTTGAGGATGCGCAACAGTGTCGTCTTGCCAGAACCATTGATCCCCATGATGCCGAGCGTATCGCCGGGCTCAAGGGAAAAACTAACGTCATTAAGGGCCCAAAATTCTCCGGGGCGCAGGGAGTGGTCGCTGTCTTTACCGATCAGACGGCGGTAGCTATCCAGCAAACCGTACTTTAGGGCGCTCTTGAGGGATAAACCAAATTTTTTGCTTACCCCTTCGACGATAACGGACGGCTTGGCCACTAGAGTCGCTCCGCGACCAGATCTTCCAGGAGATAGAATACCCGCAACCCGACGGCCACGAGGATTACCGTCCCGAGAGATATGAACACGTAAATATCTGTGTTCTCGGCGCGCCCCAGGCAAATAAGTGAGCGTGGCACATCCACCAGATAGCTAATCGGATTCCAGTCTATTAGAGACTTGACGAATGGGTTTTGGATCGTCGAATGCAAATAGATTACCGGAGTGATGTACATCGCCAGTGCCAACGCCTGGGTCGCCAAAGGAGTTAGATCACGCGCGATCGAACCCAGCACTGAGAGAACCAGCCCTACTGCGGTCCCAAGTAACACCATGGGCAATATAAGCAGCGGGTACGCTAGAAACCACCATGTTGGGGTTACACCCATCACCACGAAAACGATCACCATAGTGATCATACTGATCAGAATTCCGTAGATCAG
>DATEUF010000300.1:0-9745 GCA_035283325.1 Pyrinomonadaceae bacterium
TAAACCAGTCCTCCCTGTGACTATTATACGCCGCCCGCATTAATCTCCGGCTCGAGCCTCGTGTCTGTTTTGATCGAATTGGAAATGAGACAATGCTTCTCCGCCTTCTCCAAAATCCGCCTTGCGCGCTCAGCATCGCGAGCATGACTAATAACGAGTTTCGGATGCAATACAATCTCAGTCATCACGAATCCCTGCCCATCAATTTTTTCTAGTTTTCCGCGCGCATCGGCCTTAAAGCTGAAGAATTCGAGTTTTGAATTTCCAGCAATCGCCAGAAAGGTGGTCATGAAACATGAGTTGACTGAGGCGACGAATAGATGCTCCGGCGTCCAAACACCCTCGTGTCCCTGGAACTCGGGCGGTGCGTCAACCTTCAGACCTGGTAGCACCGGCGCGCGCAAATCGCCGTGGCGCTCTCCGGTCCATTCAACTTCAGTTCTGTAGAAATATTTGCTTTCCATGATTGCTCCTCAATCTGCTCATCTCTGTTAACTGCTCGACGGGCTCAAAGCGCGCAGTGAAGTGACGCAGAAACTTTGGTTGATTAATAATGCGATATCCACCGATCGAATCACGCCTTTGATTCACCTGAAGAATTGCTTCTATCACGTAATCAATGTGGCTTTGCGTGTACACGCGGTGAGGAATAGCCAGACGAACCAGCTCCATGCTTGATGGTATCTCAGTACCGTTTTCCGAATGGTTTTCGGCGTGCATCACTGAGCCGATTTCACATGAACGAATGCCGGCCTCGCGGTAGAGTTCGACCGCCAGCGCTTGTCCCGGATATTGCAGTGACGGAATGTGCGGCAACATCGCATGCGCGTCGATGTAGATAGCATGACCTCCCGGCGGTTGAACGATGGGCACCCCAGCGCTTGCTATGTGCTCACCAAGATAGCGAATTGAGGCGAAACGGTATTGTAAGTAGTCTTCGTGCAGCACCTCTTCCAGACCCACTGCGATAGCCTCAAGGTCACGCCCGGCCAAACCGCCATAAGTGGGAAAGCCTTCAGTGAGGATAAGCAGGTCCTTCTCCTGTTGAGCCAACTGCTCATCATTCGTGCAAAGAAAGCCGCCAATGTTTGCGAGGCCATCCTTCTTCGCCGACATTGTGCAGCCATCTGCATAGGAGAACATCTCGCGGGCGATTTCCTTGACCGATTTCTGGCCGTAACCTTCCTCGCGCAGCTTGATGAAGTAAGCGTTCTCGGCGAACCGGCAGGCGTCGAGATAAAGCGGGAGCCCGTAGCGAGAACAGATCGCACTCACATGGCGTATATTGGCCATTGATACCGGCTGGCCTCCTCCGGAATTATTCGTCACGGTCAGCATGACCAGGGGGATGCGCTCCGGTCCCACGCGCTCGATAAACTCAAGGAGCCCATCTGTATCCATATTGCCTTTGAAGGGATGATTGACGGCGGGTTGGTAGAATTCGGCGATCGGCAAATCAACTGCCTCGGCTCCGAGATATTCGATGTTGGCCCGTGTGGTGTCAAAGTGGGTGTTACTCGGTATGACACTTTCCTTCTTGCACATGATTGAGAACAGGATTCGTTCGGCAGCTCGTCCCTGATGCATCGGAATCACTTGCCTGAAGCCGAAGATGTCGCGCACCGTATCTTCAAAGCGATAAAAGCTGGCACTCCCCGCATAAGATTCGTCACCGCGCATCAGGGCCGACCATTGCGCGGCGCTCATGGCCGCCGTGCCGCTGTCGGTGAGCAAATCGATGATGACGTTTTCAGCTTTGATCAGGAACAGGTTGTATGAGGCTTCGTAGAGGTATGTCTCACGCTCTTGGCGCGTTGTCATCTTGATGGGTTCGACTACTTTGACTCTAAAGGGTTCTATGATTGTTTTCATATGTTCATTCGCCGGTTAGTAACCGTTGCTTCCTTCGGTCTCTCGTTGACCGGCGTGCCAGATTTCTCAATCAACCGATTGCTTTCAGAGATCTGGTTCTCCAGTACTTTGCGGATCAACTGACAGGCCTGTTTCACTTCCGGCATCGCCAGGGAGCAATAGATCTGTTTCCCTTCCCGGCGCGTTGACAGGACCCCCGCCGACTTCAGCAAGGCCATGTGCTGGGAAATATTTGTCTTTGAAAGACCAAGCTGCTCTTGTAAGTCCGAAGCAGCCAGTTCACCGTTACCCAATCTATCTAGAATCCGGAGCCGCGCGGAGTGCGCGAATGCTTTGCAGATACGCGCCTGTCGTTCGTAGATCTCGGCGCTGTTACTTCTCTTTGTGTTCACTCTGCCAGCCTTTCAAGGGCGAAGGTTGAAAAATTCCAACCGTCAATCCCGGCTACACCTTGGTTGAACCATGAGGAGGCCCCCGCCGGATCATCGCAACCCGCAGGCCACCTCCTGGTTTGAATTCTCTTCATCAAGATACCCGGTGATCATCCGCCTCAAAATCTAAGGAAAATCCCATTAAGCGGAGGTCGGTCTGTCTAAAGCTGGAAGTCTTTCATTTGGAAACCCTGTGTCGGGTTGCGCAAAACTCCGCAAACTTGGTTTCTCAGTTGCGTAATTTCGCAACTGTGAATCGGTGCACCTCGCAAGAACTTGAGGGAAGTTATTCCCGAACCGTGGTGGGAATGACGATTGCTGTTTGCAAGTCGTTATGAATGGAGGATCTCAAATGACACTCGAAAGATACTTGCGCTTGATTGCCGGCTGCTTTGTTCTGGCCACCCTGTTGCTGGGTTATTTCCAGACTCCCTATTGGTTTCTGTTTACCGGATTTGTGGCGCTGAACTTGATTCAGTCGGCGTTTACAAACCGGTGCCCAATGATGACGTTACTGCGTTGGCTAGGTGCGAGAGAGCAAAGGGCGTAGAGCAAAGGGCGTAGAGCAAAGGGCAAAGAGTCAAGCGGATTGCGGATTGCGGATTGCGGATTGAAAGAGCGAAGATAATGTCCAGAAAGTCTCTACGGGCGCGCACGGGTTCCCTTCTTTTGTGGTTCCTGTTCGGTACATGGTCTTTGTTCGAAGCGACCCCGTGCTTGGCCCAGATATCGCCCTTGGCCCAAAACGGACTAGCTCAGGAGGAGGAAGCGCTCTCTGTGTCGCGGGCCGTGGAGATCGCGCTCCGTACGAATCCATTGACCAGAGTCGCCGCCGCAGGCCGGCAGATGGCTGATGCGCAGCAACGAGAAGCACGCAGCGGGCGTTTGCCCTCATTGCAAGCCACAGAGACATTTACCCAAAGCAATAATCCCGTCTTTGTATTCGGGACCTTTCTCGAGCAGGGACGGTTCGGTCCTAATAACTTCGACATAGATTTTCTGAATCACCCCAATGCCGTAAACAACTTTCGCACTGGAGTGACGTTACGAGCGCCAGTTTTCGATCAACGACAAACGGCCACCCGACTGGCGCAAGCTCGGATCAAAAGTGAACAGGCAGATCACGAAACCGATCTCGTGGAGCAGCAGATTCGTTTCGAAGTCATCCGTGGCTATTACGGTCTATTGCTGGCTGAGGCGCGTCTTGGAGTTGCCGACGACGCAGTGAAAACAGCAGAGGCGGATGTCAAGCGGGCACGCGATTTGTTCGAAAGCGGGCTGGTGGTTCAGTCAGATCTGCTGGCTGCCGAAGTGCAATTGTCCGAGTTTCGTCAACACAGGATTCAAACCAGCGGTGAGCTGGTGACCTCGCTGGCCGCCCTGAACACAGCACTGGGTTTGCCGGTAAACACACCACAACAGCTCACAGGCAAACTCGTGGATCGAAGCTTCATCATCGAAGCTCTCGACGAATTATCTGAAAAGGCCTTGCAGAATCGCCCAGATTACCAGAGTGCCGCCTTGACGTCACAAGCGAGTGTTGTGCGGCTGCGTGGGGCGCGCGGCGAATGGTTGCCTAAAGTAGACGCATTTTTGACCGTAGGCGTTAGTAGTCGATATCTCGGCGGCGGCAGCAGCGACTATGCGGCGGGCGCAACCATTACCTTCAACGCGTTTGACGCGGGCCGAAAGGCGCGAATTGATCAGGCACGCGCCGCCGAATTAATCGCCCGCGCCAAACAGCAACAACTCGCTAATCAGATTCACCTGGAAATTGTACGCGCTTATCAAGAATACATTTCAGCGCACGAGCGTCTGGCAGTCGCCTCTCAGGCGTCCACGCATGCGACTGAGACTTTACGCATTATTCAGGATCGGTATCAGGCAGGACTGACCACAATTACTGAACTATTACGTGCGGAAACGGCGCTAATGCGGATGCGCTCAGATGTGCTGGCAGCTCGCTACGATCAATATGTTTCTTTCGCCAATGTGCTCCTGGCTACCGGAAGATTAAATGATGTCGGACCGTTTGGTTCTTGAGGGGAGAGATGAAACGAATTGTCCCTATCGCCTGCGCCATCGCGCTGATGACGATGATTTCGTGTTCGAATAAACCACAGACATCGCAGCCGGCGCCCATTGTTCAGGGCGTTAAGATTGACACAGTGCAAGCCGCGGCTGTTGACGACTATTACGAAGCCGTCGGTACCGTGCACGCAAAAAATAGCACAGTCATTGCCGCAAGAATCATGGGAAACGTCGTTGCAATCCGCGTTCGCGAAGGCGACCGGGTGCGCACCGGCCAGACATTAATAGAAATCGAGAATCGCGATGCAGGCATTCAATTACAGAAGGCCCAGGCCGGAGTGCGCGAGGCGCAGAACGCGCTTGACGAAGTTCAACGAAATATTGACGCGGCGGAATCTGCCCGCGTGGCGGCACGAGCAAATGCAACGCTAACGGGGAAGACGTTCGATCGCTACCAGGCATTATTCGAGCGCCGCTCTGTAAGCCCTCAGGAGTTTGATGAGGTACGCGCCAAATATGAAGTGGCTGCCGCTGAGAGTGAGAGATCGGAGCGGCTGCTGCAGGCAACCAGGGCAAAGCAGAATCAGGTGCTGGCCCGGATCGATCAGGCAAAAGCGGATGTAGCCAATGCTCGGGTTTATGCCGGTTACGCGCGCCTGACCTCGCCGATTAACGGCATAGTGGTGACAAAACAGACGGACCTGGGTTCGATGGTCACGCCGGGAACGCCACTGCTGTCGATTGAGGATGATTCCCAATATCAGCTTGAACTCTCGATAGAAGAATCACAGTCAGGCAGGATCTTTCTTCACGATCAAGCGCGGGTGCAGATCGAAGCGCTGGGAGTCAGGGATCTAATGGCTGCCGTTGCCGAAATAGGTCCAGCGGCTGATCCAGGTAGCCACAGTTATATCATAAAAGTTAGTTTGCCCCAGATTGCCGGCGCTCAGTTGCGCTCCGGCTTATACGGAAAGGCGCGATTTATTTCGGGTCAGCGGCAGGCTCTCACAATTCCACAAACCTCTATCACACAACGTGGCCAACTCGTCGGGGTATTCGTCCTGGATCAATTGGGCACTGCACGACTGCGGCTGATCAAAACAGGAAAGACCTTCGGCGAGCGTGTTGAGGTGCTGTCAGGCCTCTCTGGTGGTGAACAGATCGTGGTTGAGAGCGTTGCATCAATTCAGGAAGGAACCCGCGTCCGTGAGTAGATAGATGAGGAGTCCATGAGGGAAACGCTGGGGCCAGCAGGGAAACTTGCGCAGGCCTTCATCAAATCTAAACTGACTCCCCTGGCCATGGTGGCGTCGATCCTGCTGGGTATCGGCGCGGTGCTGTTGCTTCCGCGCGAAGAAGAACCCCAGATCATTGTCCCAATGATCGATCTATTTGTGCAGATGCCCGGTGCGTCAGCGAAAGAAGTCGAAGAGCGCGTTACAAAGCCGATGGAAAAGCTGCTCTGGGAAGTGCCCGGCGTCGAATACGTTTATTCGACGTCCGCACCGGGCTTTGCCATGGCGGTGGTGCGGTTCTTTGTGGGTCAAGATGAAGAAGGCAGCATTGTTCGTCTTAACCAGAAGATGTCCGGAAATTTCGATCTGATTCCGCCAGGGGCCGAACCACCAATCGTCAAACCTCGTTCCATTGACGATGTTCCTGTTCTCGCGTTGACGTTCTCCAGCGATCGCTATGATCACTTCATGCTGCGGCGTATCGCGGCGCAGATTCACGATCAGATCAAGGAGGTCTCTGATGTCTCCGAGGTCAAAATCATCGGCGGGCAGCGCCGGCAGATCCGCGTGATGCTCGACGAGTCAAGGATGGCGGCCTACAACGTCGCGCCGGCAAGCATTCAACCGCTGCTTGAACACGCTAACCGCCAGTTGCAATCGGGCAGCTTCGCCGCCGGCAATCGCGAGTTTCTCGTCGAGACCAGCGGCTTCCTGCATTCAGCAGAGGAGGCAGGCAATGTGGTGGTTGGCGTCTCAAACAATCGTCCCATTTACCTGCGGGACGTAAGCCGAATTGACGATGGCCCGGAAGAGCCGGCTGACTATGTCTTTTACGGCACGGGCCCCGCGTTTCGAAACGACAAGCAGGAACTACACCATGACAACGCCAAAATCTCCGCTGGGGGGCAGACCGCGCTTCCCGCGGTGACGATCTCTATAGCTAAGCGGAAGGGTACAAATGCAATCACAATCGCGAACCGCGTCATAGACAAGGTTGAAAGGCTGAAAGGCTCTCTGATTCCCAGTGACGTCAATGTGGTAATTACGCGTAACTATGGGGAGACAGCGAGCGAGAAGTCAAATGAACTTTTGCTGCATATGATGATCGCAATCCTTTCGGTCTCAGTCTTGATCTGGCTGGCGCTGGGGATCCGCGAATCGGGCATAGTGGCTACAGCCATTCCAGTAACGCTGGCGCTGACGCTCGCGGTCTTTTATTTCTATGGCTACACTCTCAATCGGATCACACTGTTCGCTCTCATCTTTTCCATCGGCATTCTTGTCGACGATGCGATCGTCGTCGTCGAGAACATGGCGCGGCATTACGCATTGGCGGAAAACCGCGGCCGACCCCGCGTGGAAATAGCCATCGAAGCTGTTGCCGAAGTTGGCAATCCCACCATCCTCGCGACCTTTGCCGTAATCGCGGCTATTCTGCCAATGGCTTTCGTCAGTGGTCTGATGGGGCCCTATATGCGTCCCATACCAGTGGGCGCATCCGCAGCAATGGTCTTTTCGTTGCTCGTTGCCTTCATTGTTACACCGTGGGCCAGTCTCCGGCTGCTTAAAGCACATGCTGGAAATGAGTCGGACGGTCGCGCCGGTTGGACGACTCGTATGTACCGCCGCGTAATGGACAAGCTGATTCATGAGACACGCTGGCGAGTTGGATTCCTTTTGCTTGTCGGCTTGCTGCTGCTCGGCTCGTTCTCACTGGTTATCTTAAAGGCTGTGCGGGTGAAGATGCTGCCTTTTGACAACAAGAGCGAGTTTCAGGTGATTGTCGATATGCCCGAAGGCTCGACGCTTGAACAAACGGCAGTGGTGACGCGCGAAATCGCCGATTATGTGCGCACGGTGCCTGAGGTTGCCGACTATCAAATTTACGACGGCACGGCTTCCCCCTATAACTTCAATGGACTCGTACGGCATTACTTTCTGCGCCGCGGTCCCAACGTCGGCGACATTCAAGTCAATCTTGCTCCCAAAGACGAGCGGAAGCTACAGAGTCACGAAATAGCCAAGCGCGTACGGCCGGCCATTCAGGAGATTGCCGCGAAGTATCAGGCGCGCGTAAAGGTTTCGGAGGTACCTCCTGGTCCACCAGTGCTGCAAACTCTGGTGGCCGAGGTCTACGGACCTGACTACCAGCGCCAGCTCGAAGTGGCACGCCAGATTCGCGACGTCTTTGATCGGACCGACGGCGTGGTTGATGTGGACTCGTACATTGAAGACGAGCAGACGAAGTATCAGTTTGTCGTGGACAAGGAGAAAGCGGCGCTCAACGGCGTTTCGCCCGAGCAGATTGTGGCGACGCTGCGCATTGCAGTCGGAGGTGCAAAAGTTGGGCTCGCCCACCTACCGGAGGAGAAGGAAGATGTGCCAATTATGCTGCAGTTAGCGCTGGCCCATCGCTCCAACATTGATGATCTGAAGCGAATCAGAGTTATCGGCGACCGTGGCAATATGGTTTCGCTTGGTGAACTAGTAATGGTCGAACAGCGCAATTCCGAGCAGAGTATCTATCATAAAAATCTGATGCCGGTGGTTTACGTCACTGGTGACGTAGCTGGCCAGGAAGAGAGTCCCGTCTACGCTATTCTCAAGCTCAACCAGGCGATCGATCAATTCAAACTACCCGAAGGCTACGCACTCGATCGTTATGTGGCCCGGCAACCCGTTAACGCGAACAAACTCGCGATGAAATGGGATGGCGAATGGCACATTACTTATGAGGTCTTCCGCGATCTGGGATTAGCTTTTGCTGCCGTACTGGTTTTGATCTATATCCTGGTCGTCGGTTGGTTTCAATCGTTCAAGACGCCCTTTACTATCATGGCGGCAATTCCGTTTTCGCTGGTGGGCATCCTCCCCGCGCATGCCCTAATGGGTGCATTCTTTACCGCAACTTCGATGATCGGTTTCATTGCTGGGGCCGGCATCGTTGTGCGCAACTCGATCATTCTCGTCGATTTTGTCCAAATAAGATTGAGGCAAGGGATGTCGCTCGCCGACGCCGTGATCGACGCCGGAGCAGTTCGTTTTCGTCCGATGATGTTGACGGCGGCTGCCGTAATTGTAGGTTCAGCAGTGATCTTGTTTGATCCGATCTTCCAAGGGCTGGCAATCTCACTGATGGCTGGCGAAGTTGCTTCACTCTTTCTCTCACGTATGACCGTGCCGGTGCTGTTTTATGTGAGCGAGCGTAAGAAATATGAGCCACAACCTGTAGAAGCTCTGGTTGTTCCGGGGGAAGCATTACCACCCGACCCTTTTGATACTGAACAAACCGATGGCCATTCTGGTGCTGTAACCCTTGAATCCCCTGATCAAACGGAAGCCTCTACGCCGGACAGGGGATCGAAGGCGGGTTAGCGTCCGGCCGATTAACGAACAAGAAGATCTAAACTGTGGAAACATACTCACGCATGTGCGTGAAAGCCCGCATGACCGAGCAGCTTCGCTCCTGGATTTCCGCATATTCCCACACATATTCCCAGAAAGAACGGTTCCTTCTAATGATGTCAACGGGCATGTAACTTGCGTGAATCTCAGGACGCGAACAAGAAGCAAAGCGCAGCGGCTTGGCCTCAGCAAGCAGCTGGTTGTTTGAAAACAGAGGGGTTGATTTTTAAAGCCAGAGGGCGCGGCGAAAAGGCCGCATGGCAAAGCCGGTTGGAACCGGTCATCACCGGCGAAGCGGTGGTGTCCTAACCCTGCCGAACTCCGTTGCACGAGCCGCAGTGGACAGGCATGAGATCAAGCTTGCAGGGGAAACGGGCGAGGCTTGCGGGAGAGTTACACTCCTGACAGAGCACGCCACGGAAGCCGATATGGTCAGACGGTTTTTGTCGAATCCGAGATCCTTTCCCTAACACACCTATGGTAGCTAAGTGGTGTGGGAGATGAGCGGAAACTGAAGAGAGTCATCTTTTATTTGTTCCGTCCTGCGACTTGTTCTGGTTGCGAGTCACAGGGCCGCAAGCTCTTCGCAAAATCTTGCGGATAAATCTTAAGCTTGGCCCTCCAAGTAACGGGATCGGAAGGAGACCTTAAGTCGGCGGGGAAATTGTCATGTGAGCTACGCCGGAACCTAATTGCGACTTCCCGCGGAAACAAGGGATAGGTTGGCTGAGTGGCTAGTCGCAGTTAGGGGCAGAGTGGTCGTAGTAGTCG
>DATEUF010000301.1:0-11892 GCA_035283325.1 Pyrinomonadaceae bacterium
AATTACCGACGTAGCGTTTCCCGGAATAAATGGGGGGCTGCTCGCGCATCTCTTTCAGTGCGTGCACCCGGAGACACGAGCGCTATTCCTCTCCGGCAGTCCGGAAGAGGTCTTGATCTGCGCGGGCACGCTGGATCAGAAAATCGCTGTTCTCGAGCAACCCGTTCGTTTGGATGTCTTCGCCAGCAAAGTCAGTGAAATGATAGCGACTCGGCAAGGTATTCAACAGAAGCGATGACGGATTAATTAGATAGTTGAGAAAGGCACAGGGTACTGAGTTATGCCGCCGCTGCCGACAACTTCAACCCCGACTCCCGCACATGGGTACATGACTTCACGATTTACCGTCTCTCCTGATGTCTGCTCAAGTAGCGACAAGGATGGCAGCACCATCCTCAGTGTGGAAAAGGGACGGCTCTACAGCATTATCGGTGTTGGGAGCTTGGTGTGGACTAAGCTTACCGCTTGCCCAGAAGGGTTGACTCTCGATGCTCTCGCTAACTCAATTCAAGTAGATTTTAGAGACGTGCCGCAGCAGCAGATCAGGCGCGATGTTGAGAGCCTACTGAATCAACTCAATCAAAACGGCATCGTCCAAGCGAACGATGGTAAGACTGAACTAATCCCCGGAGCGGCGAAGAGATGGTTCGATAATGTGGTTGAACTTCTGGCGCGCATTGCAGTCAATCTTCTGCTAAAGCTCCGGCTTACTTCCATCGCGGCGTTTTTTGAACTTACGTTGGTTGACTTGATGCTCAAGGTTGGAGGTTTTCGCGCGTTGCATCGCGTAGTCAAGCACTGGCCGATAGCAAATAAAAAAGATTTGATCCCTGAGGCGGTGCAGCAGACCAGTAAGGCAGTAGATCGAGCGGCAACATATTACCCGAAGCACGCGTTGTGCTTGCAACGATCTGCCGTGGCTGCTTGCTTGTTACGAAGTCACGGAGTGCCAGCACAGATGGTGATCGCTTGTCGGAAGATCCCCTTTAAAGGACATGCTTGGGTCGAGGTGGGGGGTGAGGTCGTCAATGACAATAAGAAGGTACAAGCCTTTTACCACAGCGTGCTAGAGAGATGCTAATGATGCTTGAAGCGATTGAAAGTCTTGGGGGGTGGCGATGAGTGCGCTAAGCGGAATTTACAACTTCAACGGCTTGGCGGTCGACGAGGAACTTCTGATCGAGTTGGGAAATCGCTTGAATGCTCGCGGCCCCGACGGAGGACGTGAGGTTCTCTTCAATTCCATCGGAATGTCATACCGGGCATTCCATACGAATCAGGAATCACGTCTGGAAAGACAGCCTCTCGTCTCAACTAGCAGACATCTTCTCACTTGGGACGGAAGGCTAGACAATCGAAAGGAGTTAATCTCCGAGCTACGCGATGATCTCCAAGGTGCTCATACCGATGTCGCGATTGTGATGGCGGCATATCTTAGATGGAGAGTGGATTTCTTGCCACGGCTGATCGGCGATTTCGCGCTTTCGTTGTGGGATCCGCATATGAAGGTGCTACTCCTGGCTCGCGACCCAGTCGGGCCGCGAAACCTCTACTACTACGCGAACAATGGCAGAATCATCTGGTCAACAGAGCTTGGTTCGCTGCTTGACTTGACGGGGATCAAACTGGAAATCAATGAGGAATATATTGCCGATTTTCTAACTCGACTCCCCGAGCCCTCGCAGACGCCGTACAAAAATATCCACGCCGTACCGCCGGGTAATGTCATCCTCTTGCGGAATGAGCAGCTTCATATGCGAAGGTTTTGGGTACTGGACCCGAAGCATGAGATTCGCTACAAGACCGATGCGGAATATGAGGAACATTTTCGGCACCTGTTCCGCGAGGCTGTTTGCTGCCGCCTGCGAGTTGATGGGCCGGTCTGGGCAGAACTGAGCGGAGGATTGGATTCTTCGTCAATCGTCTGTATGGCTGATGAGATCGTCAAGAGTGGCGATGCCCAGGCATCCGGATTTGAGACAGTCTCTTTGGTCTACGATGAAGCTTCTAAGTCGGATGAGCGTAAGTACATTCGCTATGTCGAAGAGAAAATTGGCAAGAAGGGTCTTTATCTACGAGAAGACGACTATCGGATTTTGTCACCTCTACCGGTTGGGTATACGCCTACACTCCCGAATCCTATCGCCAATTTCGCTGAGTACCACGAAGCCCTAGATCAGGCGATGCGCGAGGGAGGCGCACGAATTCTTCTCTCAGGAAAGGGCGGCGACGAGATACTCAGCAGTGCTCGAGACCCTGCTCCCGAACTGGCCGACCTGTTGGTTCAGTGGAGACTAACGATGCTACATCGCCGGCTCCGAGTCTGGAGCCAATCGCTAAAGAAGCCGTATCTCGCGCTGCTGTGGCAGAAAGCGATCGTGCCGACGCTACCACGAAAGCTTCGGGCTGTTTGTAGTCGTGGCTCTGAGTCTGGGGCACTCGAATTATATGGTCAGGAGTTTGTTATGCGCATGAACCTGCGCGAACGCAGGCAAGGGCCGTCTGATGTCTTTGGCTTCCGCTGTCCAAGTGGTCGCGACCAGTCTATTTGGTTTTTACGTATGGTGAGAGAACTCTCCGCCGGTTATTGGCGAGAATTCGTTAATGCGGATATCAGCTACCCGTATACGCATCGGCCGCTGGTCGAGTTCATGCAAGCAATTCCCTTTGACCAGAGGGTGCATCCAAGACAGACGCGATATCTTCTTCGCCGGGCGCTACGCGATTTGCTCCCCCCCGAAATTGCAAACCGAAAGGGTAAGACCCTTAACACCGAAGCTGCACTTCGCGCAGTTGCTCGGGAATGGCCAAGGCTACATAGGACGTTTACAGATGCGAGCGTCTGCGCTTACGGCTATGTGAATCCGGAAGCACTACTGGCAAGACTAAATCAGGCCAAACAAGGTCGTGACCCAAACTCTTTATCAATAGCATTCCTAATTCCCCTTGAGTATTGGCTGCGAAGCCTAGAACTTCGGAATTCAATAGCAGCTAATAGTACTGCTGCGGTGTCACTGCCGGAAGTCTTGACCAAAGCGTCGTATCCGAAAACAGGGCGTGTGGCGTGCCGGAATTGAATCGTGGCAAGGTCGGTTATGATCTTAAATTCGAGCTTGGTAAGTGTGGATGAGTACACTGGGTGGAATATACAATTTTGACGCGGCGCCGGTTGATGCGCATCTGCTGACTGCCCTTGGTGAGGGGTTGGCCAGTCGTGGGCCTGACGGAGGAAGCGAATTTCAACTCGGCTCCGTTGGCATGACATATCGCGCCTTTCATACGAACAGGGAATCGCGTCAGGAGATTCAACCCCTAGTTTCAAGTGATGGGCATATCTTGTGCTGGGATGGGCGGCTCGACAATCGAGAGGATCTTATCTCAATACTGCGCTATGAATTATCGGAAGATTATACTGACGTGGCAATCGTCTCGGCATCTTATCGGAGATGGGGTAACGACTTCTTACCGAAGATAATTGGTGATTTTGCGCTGTCGTTGTGGGATTCAAACACACATACGCTCTTGTTAGCGCGCGACCTAGCTGGGCCTCGTCCTCTCTTCTACCGCTCGAATAAGGAGAGGATCATTTGGTCCTCAGAGCTCTCAGTTCTCCTTGATCTGGCTGAAGGCGGGCTTGAACTGGAAGATGAGTATGTTGCGACTTATTTAATTGGTCGTTCGGAACCCGGGCTGACGCCCTATAAGGGTATTCGCGCTGTACCGCCTGGTAATGTAATCATCCTGCGAAATGGGCAGTTTCAGATTCGAAGGTTTTGGGGACTAGATCCAAAACATGAGATTCACTACAAAAGCGATGCGGAATATGAGGAATATTTTGTACACCTATTCCGCGAGGCGGTACGATGTCGTTTGCGAGTGGATGGGCCAGTCTGGGCCCAGTTGAGCGGCGGGCTGGACTCTTCATCCATCATCTGCATGGCAAATGAAATCTTGACAAGCGGTGACTCAGAGGCCTCCAAGCTCGAAACAGTTTCCTACGTCTATGACGAATCTACCAGTTCAGACGAGCGCGATTTCATACGCTGCGTGGAAGAGAAGAGGGGACGGGTTGGGCATTATTTGCGAGAGGAAGACTATCCGCCTCTGGCGTCTTTTCCAGATGACTCTCGGGTCAGTTTCCCGGATTTTCTTGATTGTTTCGTCGACCGCCATAGAGCGCTCTGCGATGCGATGCGCGCAGATGGCGCTCGCGTGCTCCTCACCGGGCACGGCGGTGATGAGTTGCTTTGTAGCGGCGCAGATCCTTCTCCAGCTTTTGGAGACCTGCTGGTCCGATGCAGGTTGTTGCAATTGCATCGCTCTCTCCGTATCTGGAGCGAGGCCTTAAAGAGACCATACATAGAACTGCTATGGCGGGACGGGGTGATGCCGCTCCTGCCCCGGGGCGTTCAGGTCATTTGGGGCCCTAAGCCACACTTGAAGTTGCCTCCATGGTTTGATGGGAAGTTCGTAGCAAGAATGAACTTGCGCGAACACAATCTTGGAATTGGCGATGTTTTCGGCTTCCGGCTTCCAAGCGGCCGCGATCAGGCCATCGGATTTCTGTCTGCGATGAGGGTGGTCTCCAGAGCTTCGTACCGGGCGCGAGGTTGCATCGAAGTTAGTCACCCGTACCTGCATCGCCCTCTAGTTGAATTTCTTCAGGCCGTTCCCTTCGGGCAAAGAGTGCGTCCTGGCGAAACCAGGTCGCTGATGCGCAGGTCGCTACGCGGTTTACTACCCGAAAAGATCCTGAATCGCAAAACCAAAAAGGGACCAGACGAAGCTTTATTTCGCGCTATCGCGCGGGGCTGGCCACGGCTTCAACCAATGTTTGAAAACGCTCGTGCATGTTCTCATGGATACGTAAATGCTAAGTCATTGCTCGCAGCTCTGGAGAGAGCCAGACATGGATGCGAGCGATACTCTTTCGCATTGTTACAAACGATTTCCCTAGAGTTTTGGCTTCGAGCCCTGGAACGGCGGAGTTCGATGGCCAGAAGCGCTGTCGTGCCTATAAAGCCAGTTGCTCGGCCCACGGCGGTGCAACCAAAAGCAGTTGCAGCGGAACGCAAATCTCGCGTTCCGCTGCAACTGCTTTAGTCCCCGCTCATACTTTTTGTTGGGCGGTTAATCCTATAGAAAGGAGAAACGACCATGAATAACGAATACAAAACCTCTGAAGTCGTCGAAATCGGCAGAGCGGAAGATGTGATCCTTGGGGGTAAAGGTTCTTCAAATATTGACGAAGCAACCCAAGCTCTAGGGGAGTCTGATGAGTTCGATGAGTAACACGAAGGAATGCTGGACCTAGAGATGTTAATCTTCAGGCCTTAGCTTTCTATTACTAGGTGGTGTATTCAGCAGGTCATCGAATGAATCTGATAACGGAGTCGAAAGTACGCTTCGTGTCTCAGGACATCGAATCACCTGGCTGATATACCACCTATCTTTCTAAGTACTGATAAACATCTATTGAGGCCCTCTTTGAGCTTCTGTCAGAACCTCCGAACCCTTATCTCGGTAGTCCCCTCGGTCCAAACGTTCTCCTTCACCTTTCCGAGCACTTTTGCCTTGATCCATATGAATGAAGAGCCCGGTTAAACCGTCGAGAGTCAGATGGTCATAAGCCAACCGGCAGTTCGGCTGTGATCGGTGATCATCCGTAACCCTAGCCAATAACTCACCAGCATCTGGTCTGCCATCAGACGCCCAACCCAGCTAGGCTGCGCAGTTTGGTAACACCCAGCCAGCGGTAGGTCGCACTCTGACCGAAAAGAACGGTAACATGCAATGACCCTCGCCACGATACACTGCGATAAGTGAAGCACCTATTCGTGAAGGATCAGATTGTAATGATCCCTGACGCACCTTTCCTGTCTCACCCCTACTTTTTGCTGGTGACCATCGCCTTTGGCTGGTGAGAACTCCTCGAACCAGGCAAAAATCCGTTCCCACATGTCGCAAATGTTCGCAGGCGACTCGATCACATGGCCCTCACCCCAGTAACGGACGAACTCCGCGCGCTTTCCCTGCCGGTACAAGCCCCTAAAAAACTCTTCGGCTTGCTCAATCGGCACGCTGTCCATGTCCCCATGTATGATCATGAGTGGCGTCTGCACCCGGTCGACGTAGAAGATTGGGCTGTTCCGAAGATAACGTCCGATGTCCTTCCACGGCGGAGAGCCGAGGTGTAGTGCTGTTTCGATTATTCTGGCTTGGCTATACGCATTCTCGTGCGGGTAATCGTCCTACCGTGTGGCGGGGGAGAATTGACCATACCCGCTGGTCAAGTTGCTCAGACCAGCTATCGCAACGGCTGCCTTGAATCGATGCGTTTGGGTGATCAGACCATATGTCGTAAACCCGCCAAGGCTGTGCCCCATGACGAAGATGCGTTCCGGATCAGCGATGCCTAACTCTACAACCTTATCGATCGCTGGCAGCACTCCCGTTGTCAACTTCAGCATAGGATCGTCGACGTACCCCTCCGGGTTGAGTGGGATGCTTGGCTCGAGCACAGCGTAGCCTCGCGAAGCTACGATCTGCATGTTGAGCGAGCTCGGGGAACTTATGTCGTCCGCCGGGCTCGGTAACGTGCTTGCCATCGAGCCGGGATAGACCCAGACGACCAACGGGCATCTATCGCCGCGCTGATAGCCTGGCGGGAGAAGCACCCAACCGCTTAATGCTTGACCATCTATACTTCTGTACTCAATCTTCTGGTGGGTGCCGGGTTCAACTTCCTGAAGAAAAATGTTGGCCTCGAATATCGTGGATGCTTGAGCGCTCGGATCGCGCGCAAGCCACAGCCGCAACCCGGCGCGATCGTTCAAGGAATACAGCGTTGCTCTGCTTGCCGGCGACAAGCCGGAGACGTTCGCATTCGGCGTTGGTTTCGGCATCATTGTCAAACGACGCGAGGTCAGATCGACAGCGAACAGCTCCTCCTTCTCGGCCACGCGAACGCTGATCACAAGCTCACTATATGTCATACCCGGCGCTAGCATCTCGATGTCACCCGTCCCGGGCCGCTCATGGGGCCAGACGATGGCGTTGATCCGTCTCTCGAAAGTTGGGATCACGTTCTGGGGTGGTGCCTCAGCGCTGATTCGCCACAGTTTTCCATTCGCTAAACCAACATGCGAATCGCGGCCAGCTTCTCGCCAGAGCTTCGACGGCGCGGTCGTCATGCCGTTCGTGAGCGCGCGCAGCGAGCCTTCCTCGCTGACCAGCCACCAATCGCGGCGGGCATACGCCTGCAGTGTGGTGCTCTGATTGTTGCGCGACGCATAGACGATCCATCCCCGCCTCGTCCATTCAAGTTGTGGCGACTGATACGCTAGCGGTAAAGGGTCGATTTCGTCATTACCGCTGGATCTGATTTTACGGCTCGTCCTGAGAAACCGAACTAACTGCGGAACGCCCGTACTGTTGATGGAGTAGCTAAGGAACGCCAACTCAGCACCATCAGGTGACCAGCGCAACGACGTAGGAATCACATCGTAGGTTGCCGGATCGCGCGGGAGTAGGGACATTCCGTCGCTCGATACCACTTCCAACTTGAACTTCCCTTCCGTAATGTTCAACGGCAGAGGATCGTTAGCATTGGGCTGGTACACCTCGACCTGCCGCACGCACGCAACCGTCTTTTGATCCGGAGAGACAACGAGGTGCCTGACAGCACCGCTCATCACTACCAAGCTCCTGCTAGTGTTGACATCGATCGCCAACAACTCGCCGTGCGGACGCTTGGAGAGATCGGACTTGATCCCGCTTGTCAGTACACTGACCGCAGTTTCCTTGCCTCTCCAGCTCTTCGGCCACGCGGCGTTCGCCTTTTCTGCCTCTCGCATGTCGCCCGGCTGCCCGACAGGTTTCGCGCCCCGGGGCAGCACTGGCACGAGCAAACATGTCGCCGAAACCCAAACATATGGCCGATTGATGATCGAGTAGAGATCGAAGCCGGTGTAGAGATCCAAGCTGCGGTCCGTCAATCTGCGTAGGGAACCCGAAGCCCGTTCCCATACCCACAAATTAACCTTATCGCCCTTGGTCGAGAGCAAGGCTAGTCGCTTGCCATCAGGCGACCAACTTGGCGCCCAGTAACCTGCTCCTTCGGCCAATCCCTTGGTGATATTGACGGGGTGGCCCCCGGCGGACGAAACGACGTAGACGTCCGCTCGCTCGTTGCCCAAGATGCGAAACGTCAGATGCTCGGCTGTGCGCAAGGGACGTTGGATAACAAATGCCAGTTGCTGGCCGTCGGATGAGAAGACGAAGGGGCCACCGTAATAGCGAGCGAACTGCTGCAAGTTAAACAGGTCGTCAAGACTAAGCGGTCGACCCACTTGCGTGCGTGTCTGCCCGTGAAGATCCACGCCAGGCAGGATCAAAGAGAAAACGATGCTCAGAGCCAACCCATAAACGTACGAGGGCTGGAACGTCGAGGAAGTTGATAATCGTGCGCAGGTCAAGCGTACTCGTCCTGAATGATGTGACTACTTTCGCAATGCTTAAAGGTCGATGCTAACAAAGACGTGGTTAGGTGATACCCAGGCTACTGAAGCGGTCGCAAAGTGCGACTGTTGTCGCGGTATTTGTTGAACTCGGTCAAAACCTCAGCTTCAATGCCAGCTGCACAGAGCGGGGGCCACCGATCTGATAGAGCGGGTTAAAACCTCCGCTGACCCCACCGCTCCCCAGACTCCTCCCTAACATGTTGATCGACTGCCCGAATTGAGGACTCGTCACGACGTTAGTGCCGTTTTGGCTGGCTCCTGGATCGCCAAAATTTGGATGATTGAAGATATTGAACGCCTCAGCCCTGACTTGAATGTTGAGCCGTTCAGTCAGGTTGAATTGGCGGCGCAGCGCTAAATCCACCTGCCAAACACGAAACCCGCGCAAAGAGTTGCGTCCCAACGTCCCTTGCCGACCAACAGGTATGATAAAAGCGTCTCGGTTGATTCGCCTCCCTCCTGCCACCGTCGAATCTCCCACATAGAGCGGAACGCCTGGCAGCACATCCGGGCGTGAAACGCTACCCGCGCCTGGGAAGCCTCCGACCGTCGCTGCTCCCGTGACCACATTTACCGGTGTGGCAGATCTAGCTGTGAGGATCGTGTCAATCGAAAAGCTACCGAGAAGGGACTTGGTGAGTCTACTCCGAGATGGGACTGGGATGTCGTAGCTGGCTGCGAGATTGAACGCGTGGCGTACGTCAAAGTCGGATGGCCCTCGATCTAGACTCCGGTTGGTCCCCCCGATAGGGGCTTCGTTTGATGAGTCAACCGACGCATTATCAATCGAGTGCGACCATGTATAAGAAGCCAAAGCTTGGAGACGTCGCGACAATCGTCGTTGGAATTGAAGTTGCAGCGCGTGGTAGTCTGATTCGGCGGCATTTCTTGTGGCAAAGACAAAGGAGAAATTTGGGTTTGGTCTTTGTAATACTTCCTGTCGAAGCAGGCGACGGCCTGCTGCTGCAACATAGGAAGCGGAGACAGTCTGATTCCGACCAAGTGACTGCTCAGCGGCTACGTTCCATTGGTATGTATAAGGTAATTTAATCTTGGGATCTACTACCCCGAAGAGAGCACCGAACGGAGGAGTAGGATTCCGTGGATCGGGGAAGGTAGGAGGCGCGGCTGACGTGGAATCCAACGGGAATGGTATTCCGCTCGGGGTAAATGAACCCGGCACGAGCTTAGATACGAGGTTTGGGAAAGAAACGCCAAAACCACCCGCGGTTTGGCCGGCGCCAAGGTCATAGAAGATGCCGAAACCGCCCCGCAGGATTGTCTCTAGACCAGGACGCTGAGACAGTTGGTAGGCAACGCCAAAGCGCGGCGCGAAGTTGTCATTGGTTGTCTCGTAGAGAGGTGTACCTCGCTGAGCCAATGCGAGCGTCGCGGGGTTATCCAACCCAGTCACAGCGAAGGGATCATTACCATTTTTCTCAGATGGCGAAGGATTGTACTCCCACCGCAAACCGTAAGTGAAGGTCAGCCTGGGCGCGATTCTCCACGTATCCTGACTGAAGAGAGAGAGGTTAGTAAATACAGGAAACAGCGGTCCCGCAAATGCCGTGATAGAGACAAATTGTGCCCTACCCGCCAACGCTTCATTTACATTAGTAAATTGGACCTGTTGATTATACTGGGCGAAGTCGAAGACGGGAGAGAGCCTGCGGTAATCAATGCCGAGTTTGAGTTGGTGAGTTCCCGTTACGATGGAAATGTTATTGACCAGGTTAATTTGACGTTGCAAGTTCAACTCGCGTCTTCCTTGTTGCAGGGTGCTGGAGTTCGATCCGCTGAAAGTTAACCGGAAAAGGCTATTCTCGCTCGACCTTGATGCGGGAAAGATAATTGAGTCAGGAGGGGGCACGGCTCCTCCAAAATTGTCGATTGAGTACAAGTCGGATCCCTCATTCCTACTGTAATTCGCGCGGAACTCATTACTAATGGCAGAAGTAACCACCAGCGTGGCGCCCACCGTTAAAGTCTGAGTATTGAGCGGATTGAAGGTCAGGGCGCTCAAGCTTCCCACCACTGCACGCTGAACGGTTTCAGAGGGCGCGTGGTTGTATCTGGCAAACAGCGTCAACCTGGTGCTCACGGTGTGGTCCACTCGAACGCTGGTGGCATCGAGCGTTGATGGATCAGAATAGGTGGCAGAGAATTCCGCAAAATTGCTCCCTAAATCTCTTCCATTCGGACGGGGAAACGCATTTAAGAAGGATTGAATCCCTGCTGGAGCGATCTGGCGCGCATTCAAAGAAGGAACGGCTGTAATGCGAGTCTGCGGCAGGCGAAGACGAAGTCCCTCATAGGAGAAGAAGAAGAATGTCCGGTTCTGGCCGTTATAGAATGATGGTCTACCTTCGCCAAAGCGGGGCAGGTAGAGGGGGCCGCCCAGCACACCACCAAAGTCATTCTGCCGGAGGGTGGGCTTGGGAAGACCACGACTGTTAGCGAACCAGTCATTAGAATCCAGCGCGTCATTACGAAAGTATTCAAACACCGAGCCGCGAAACTCATTCGTCCCCGAGCGGGTGACAATTGACACTTGCGCCCCAGGTGTCCGGCCAAACTCGGGGGCATAAGTGGAAGTTAGCACTTTGAACTCTTGCAAGGCATCAACAGAAACTAGGTTGTTGGTGCCGCCAGAGGCGCTAAGACCTGGCAACGTACCTGCAGTAGATTGACCAGCATTAGTACCTGGGCTGACACCGATGTTGGCGCTGACGCCATCAACGGTGAAGTAGTTGGCGCTGGCGCGCTGCCCATTGACGCTGAACTGGCCTTGTTCACCAAAAGTTGTTTTGGTTAGGACAACCCCCGGCGTGAGCGTGATCAGAGATTGAAAGCTTCTCCCGTTGAGGGGCAGGTTTTCGACAAACTGACGATCGACCAATGTGCTAACCTCTGCGGTTTCGGTCTTGACTAAAGGTGCGCCGCTCTCGACCATGACACTTTGAATGATCGAGCCAACCTGCATCGTGAAGTTCAGCGCGATGGTGTCCTGCACATGCAGTTCGACGTCCGGTTTGATGATTGACTTAAAGCCTTGCTTCTCGACGTTCACGCGATAGCGACCGGGGGGGATGTTGGAGATCACAAAAAAACCTTCTCCGTTGGTCTCGCTGGAGAAGGTTACGTTGGTCCCCACGTTCGTGGCGTCAACTTTAGCCCCTGCGATTACTAAGCCGTTGGGGTCAGTCACGCGGCCCGTTAAAGTGGCTGATGAGACTGCAAGGGACGCTGCAAGAACGTTATTTGTAGTAGAGGGATTGAATACACAAATACACAACACGAGGCAAAGCCAGCGCAGCTTCATGGTCTCTAGTTCTCCTGGGCTGATTGGGATGGATGCAGGACTCCGACT
>DATEUF010000302.1:0-8189 GCA_035283325.1 Pyrinomonadaceae bacterium
TTTCCTGGATAGTTTTTAGTATCATCGGCCATGAGCCGGGATTCTTGTCATCAAGAAGGGACGGCGGCGCAATAATGAGACTTCGACCATCTAGCTCCCGTGCTAGAAGGGCGGACATATATGTCTTACCGAGACCAACGACATCAGATAAGAAGACGCCGCCATAAGCTTCAAGTGTATTCTTGGCAGTGAGAACTGCTTCCTCCTGATAGCGAAGTTTCTTAAACCCGGGAGGCAAATAGATGTCCTCAATCTCCTCAGGAAGATTCAATTGGCCCTTGAAGTATTCATATAAAAACTTTAAGTACAGTTCGTACGGCGTAAATTCTGCGTAAGGCGATTTCTTTTTGATCGTATCGACATAGATCTTCGTGACTTCGACGGAGCGTTCCCATAGCTCACTGAATTTGGCGAGTGCGAATTCATAGTCGGATCGGTTCTTTAGCTCAACATTGAATTCGAGATTATCGAGCAGACCCGACTGTGAAAAATTACTTGAGCCGGTAATGACTCTGCCCACGTCATAATGACTTTCGGGGAATGTGAGAATGTAAACCTTCGCATGAATCTTCTCCGATGGATAAACGCGAACCTGTAGCTTTCCTGATGCCACCCATTGGATGAACCTTTCAATACCGCGCTCAACGTAGGCAGTATCTTCGGCGCGTTCCAGCTCTCCGAGTATCTCAGCGGGTATCTCTTCCTTCGTCTGAGCGTGTGACTTAAAAAGTGCTTCCTGCTTTTCTTTACCACGTTCAAGCGACTCGAATACCGTGGCATCAGTCTTAAGGCCAATGAGAATTCGAATGGATTCGGTTTGTTCGAGTGAAGGATAGAGCTTGTAAAAGCCACTAATGAAGAAATACCCGACGAGACAATCGAACAAACGAGTGTTCTTGCCCAAGAGAGCATGAAAGCGATCGAGCAGGGCTTTCCCCGGTTCGTTCGTTAAGAAGGTCAGGTCAGAGGACATACGGCGTCATATTAGTCGTTCCAGCACAGGCCATCAATCTCGGGTCGAAAAACGTCGATTCAACCGGACCATTGGTTGGTTCAAGTACTGCCCCCGTAATCTAGGTCCGCGTACACGGGGAGCGCGGGCAGGCCACACCACTTTGCAGATGACTTCTCGTTACACTCACGCGATGCCAGAGAATCTCCGCACGGCAGTCGATTCTCTGAATAAGCGACCTTTGTCTTTTCGTCCGAGGTCGGCGATCAGAAGCGCGCCAAAATCGCGCCAAGTGGCTATTGTAACGGACGGAAGGTGATTTATGAGTCGCGGTAGTTGTTGAAAGAAATGGCGGAGGGGACAGGACTCGAACCTGCATAGCCTTTCGGCCGGCGGTTTTCAAGACCGCTGCACTACCATTATGCGACCCCTCCCCGAGTTGGCTCAGAATCAATATTAGCGCACGCCTCACCTGAAACAAAACGATTCCAAAACGAGGCTTCATTCATAGCCTTCGCACCATTTCCTGAGATAATGTCTACAGGGGGTACGCAATGCGAAAGGTGACTATCAACTACTGTCCGGTTTGACCGGTCAAAGCTGCGATGGCCTCCCGTGTGGCGGCCCAGCTCAGGAAGGAAAAAGACGTCGAGGTTGAAACCAACAGAGGTGGTCTCGGCGAGTTCAGCGTTACACTCAATGGAAACAAGGTAGTTGACACAAACCGACTCTGGTATCCCTCTCCAGCCAAAGTGGTACGTACGGTTCAAAGGCTGCTTGCTGAGTAATAATCCTTTCAAGTGGAATGGTCAACGTCCGCTCCTACTGAACACCAAAGAAGCACTCATCAGGGGTGTCTCGAAGCGCCCGATTAATTTGCCACCTTCCATCAGCCGTAATGACAACGGTATTGCCAGAGGCAGTAACCCTTGATTAGGTTGAACTGTAGCTGAGAGGTTCTTGCCGTCAAAGGTGCCGGTAATTTCGCCAGTACTCAGTATGCCGCGATAACGACCAGTGATGCGATTGCCACTCTAGATTAACTCAACCACCTCACCAGTCGGTGTGGACCACCTTCCACCGATACCACCGGAGGTCGGCGGCCAGGGCCTTACCGGTACAGCCTGAGGTTTGCCACCCTGAGGAACTCCCGCGCTAGTGCTTGCCGAGATGTTAGTTGTCGTGCCGTCGGTCGTGACCGCCAGTGGAGGAGGGGCCGATACCTGCCCTGGAGTTAGATTAACTTGAGCTACCGTCCCCTTCCTTACAGGCACTTCTGTATAGGAGAACTGCGTCGCCGGAATGCCGGCACGCTTGATATTCACATCAAGCGTAAACTTCCCTTCTCGAATTCCAGTTACCGAGACTTGAACTGGAATATTTATGTCTGCGATGGAGGCGTATTCGCTATCATCCATTGAGAGAAATGTTCCAGGTAGACTCTCGTCAATCAAACCCTCGTTGTTGAATCCAAGCGTTTTGCCGCTGGTATGCGAGATTCGGAGATGCGCATCCGAATGGAGCTCAAACGAGGCAAGACTCTCCAGCTCTTTCCCCGGAGTGATGGGAAGTCCCATATATTGTTGAGGCTTGGGATACTGATTGGGATCCGGTGGGGAGTTCTTGATGATCTGCCCGACGATTGCTTGTATGGTCTTATTGGCAGCCAGGTGAGCGTGTGCGGTAGATTCGTCTGAGAAGAATCCACTCACGTAAGGAACGTAGTACGTACTTGTTGCCGCCGCAGTCTCAAGCCCCCAAAGAGGCACCGTACCATCACCATCTTCGGACCTGGGGCGTAGCACCACTTTTCTGCAATTGCCTCCGCAATTTTGCCCTATTTCAAGATAAGTTCCTGTGAAGGGCCACACAGGCAGTATCCCGGGTTTCCAATCTTCCAGATTGTAAGAACCCAGGGTGCTGACTCCAGTGCCTATGATGACGTATTGCTTAACTCCGCCTGGCAGCGGCTTCGGATTCTCTTTGGTGCCCACCGCCAAGTAAAACTGCTTTGCCTGGCTCAACAAGCCTGGATTGAAAAAACGTTCATTGCCAGTGGTGCTGTCATACTGATCTATAAAGGAGTAATGAACTGTCGTAAACCATTTGTAGCGAATTGAGTTTGCCTCATCCTGGGTTAGGGTACGGTTCGATGCCGTATCGTTAATGAATGGTATCTGCGGCAAGAGTTGATATCCCGCAAGAGCGGTCAGTGGACTCGCCGCTAATGATGACGAATACGCGTTGATCACGGAACCGGTGCCACTCCCCCAGGCATCGCCATATAATTGATAGTGTCCGGCGTTAGGCGCGTGTCAACTGCAGGCGACAAGCCTCATTGCCCCAGTTGGTATACCTGCTGACCTATTTGGGCCAATCATTATTGCGAGTGCGTCCTCGCCGGCACGCCGCGGGCTAGCAGGGTCAGATTGATTGAGTCGGTCGCGATAAAACAGCTGGGGCAAACAAATCTAATTATTAAGCACTCTTGTGACCACAGTGTGCGTCATAGGATCTGAGTGGCGACCCATCTGGCGTCGGATGTCAATAAACTGACTGAGATTCCGGCATAGCTCTTGCCCCTTCCGTTTTTCAATACGGCTGAAGCCTTCAGCCGACGCGAGGAGGGGACAGAAACATGAGACCAGCACTAACTTACGATTCACTTCACAACCCGTTTCACAACCGATTCAATGATCCGGTCACCAGCCGTCGTGACGAGATGCAGGCGTATGCATACAAAGTCTGGCTCCGAGAACGGAATCAAGGCAACTGTAATACGCAGACCAACTCCACGGCACCGCATCCATCGGTGATTGCCGGCAAACAAGCGGCAAGTGGCCAGGATGCGTTTGACCCGACGCATTGGGGACGATTATTCGCCAGCGGAATCGCTCTTCTCCTCGTCTTACTCGCCTCGGCCGCCGTGCTGAAAGCTTTTTGAGAAGAATGTGCGGTTGGCAATCGGCATTTGGGGTGACTCACATCACAAAAGCAGTATCCTAAGTAGAGCAGGAAGCGACGGAAAGTCTCCCGGTTGGGACGAACTTCACCGGCTTTCCACTTGAGATAAGTCACGCGAGCATACCTGGCTGCGCCGTTCCCAAATTGCTGTCGATAGAGTTTGAATAGTTCTTCTAGAGAGTCTTGATCGAGATTGAGGAGGACTTTGATCAGCTCGGCATTTTGCGAGGACTGAGAAATTCGCTTCGAGCGCGATGAAAAAGAGCCGCGGTTAAAAAGGTAGAACAACAGCCCGATAACGAAGACGATTGGGAGGATATACTCCATTTAAGACCGTGAATAATAGATCGGCAAATGCGAGAGTTGCACCACCAGACGCCATTATGACGGCAATATAATGACTGGGCCGCTTCCGTTGCTTCTGTAGGCTGGGTATGAACCATCCACCAACTGCGGTTGGTGGAATTCTCTTTTATCAGGGGTGTTGCTTCTGTAGGCTGGGTATGAACCATCCACCAACTGTGGTGGGTGAATTCTCTTTTATCTGGGGTGTTTGCTTCCGTAGACTGGGTATGAACCATCCACCAACTGCAGGTGGTGACTTTCGAGACTTTACATCGTCTCCAAAAGCCGGTCGTCGCTGAGTGGTCTCTGCAGGCGCGTTGTCTCACCCGGGTTTGCAGCTGTCGAGATCAAAGGTCTAAGATCAGAGGGCTAAGGGCTAAGGGCTAAGGGCTAAGGCCAAATACCAAAGGCCAAAGACCAAGACCCAAGTCCACAAACTTTTTGATGCGAGTCACAATCGGCCAGATCAACACCACCAACGGAGACTTTGAGGGCAATGCTGCCAGTGTTATTCGGGCGATTGAACAAGGAAAGAAGGACTCCTCCGATCTGGTGGTGGTGCCCGAAGTTAGCCTGCAGGGATATACCTCCTTTGATTGGTTTCTGGATCGCGACGTGAATCGGTGCGTTCTCGAGCCGCTGGAAAAAGTCATTCAAGCAACTGATGGTCTCACCGCAATTGTCGGGACAGTAAGACCTACGAACCTGGCTACCGGCCGCAAGCTTTACAACTCGGCAGCAGTTATCCGCAATCGGAAACTCCTGGGGTTTGCTGACAAGACATTACTGCCCGAATACGACGTCTTCGACGATCCACGCTACTTCGAACCAGCTCGCGAACGGCATCTGTTTGCCATCGACGATTGCAAACTCGGGGTCACCGTCTGCGAAGACTTTTGGAACGATAAGACGTTCTGGAAGGAACGGCTTTACCTCAATGATCCGGCAGATGAGTTGATTGCGCTCGGGGCAAAGGTGCTCGTTTCGATTAACGCCTCGCCCTTTAATAAGGGCAAGATGCGCCAGCGCTGCGCAATGGTTTCACACCGCGCACAGGCCGCAGGCATTCCCATCGTGTTTGTGAATCTGGTCGGCGGCAACGACGGTATTATTTTTGACGGAGCCAGCATCGTGGCTGACTGCCGTGGAAAGATAATTCTGCAAGCGCCACCTTTTGAGGAATTCTTCGGCACCGTGGAACTAGAATGCGATGTAGCTGACGAGCGCTGCCTATCGGGCGACGACATCGAGACCATACACCGCGCTCTGGTCCTGGGCATTCACGACTACGCTAGGAAGAATGGCTTCACAACGGCTGTGTTGGGCCTTTCCGGCGGCATCGACTCGGCACTGGTAGCAGCTCTGGCCTGTGAAGCCTTGGGAGGGAAAAACGTCCTGGGAGTAATGATGCCCTCTCCTTATTCCTCGCCGGCCAGCATTGAAGACTCGTTCGATTTATCTCAGCGTCTGGGAATGAAGACGGTCGAGCGGCCAATCACTGAAGCTTTTCACCTATTGTTGAAACAACTTCAACTTCCCGCGCCAACTGCAGAACATAGCTCACATGCCGCCGAAAATCTGCAGTCCCGCTTGCGCGGAAACATTCTCATGACCATCTCGAATTCCGAAGGGCGGCTCTTACTCTCGACTGGGAACAAATCGGAACTCGCCCTCGGTTATTGCACGCTTTATGGCGATACAAATGGAGGACTAGCCGTCATCGGTGACGTACTCAAAACAGAGGTATATGAACTTGCTCGTCACCTGAACCAGAAGCAGGAAATAATTCCGGCCTCGATCATCGAGAAGCGACCCTCAGCCGAATTGGCGCCGGGACAGTTTGATGAACAGTCGTTGCCGCCTTACAGCAAACTCGATCCAATTCTACGGCTTTACTTTGAAGACAAGGCGACGCCCGAGGAGATTATTGCCACTGGCGCCGATGGCAGCCTCGTATTTGATATTTTGAATCGCGTTGAATCTCCCGCCAATGAATTCAAACGTCGACAACTGCCGCCTACGCTAATCATTTCGCGCAATGCCATTGGCCTGGGCCGGCGCCGGCCTGTTACCCACCACTACCGCCGCAAACCCTCTTCAGGTTGAGTCTCACTTTCGAGAGTTGCCGTAAGCGTTTCAATCAAGCAATATAATCAAACACAAATCCAGTTGCGTTCGTCGATCGCGAAAGGAAGTTTTATGAGACACACACTTTTTGCTGTGCTTCGGTATGTTCTGCTAGCCCTCTTGTTCTTAAACGCCAACTCAGCCGCGCTTCCGGTTGTCAGCGGGTCCCAAGAGCAAGATAAAGAGGGTCCACAACTCTCGGAGGGCGAACGTAAAGCGGCAAGCGCGATAAACGAAGCACCAGATGCGGCTGCGAAGCTGACAGCCGCTGCAGCATTTGTCAAAAAATATCCAAAGAGCAGCGGTCGTCAGCAGATTGCCGAATACGTGGCTGCTCAAATCGGACAGATAAAGGCTCCCGCGGAAAAACTGCGACTGGCGGAAGAGTTTCAAAAGGTCTTCACGGCAGAAACGGAACTAGTGGCAATTAAGGAGATAATGGTTGATTCCTATGCTGTTTCCTACCGGGTTGATGAGGCGTTTAACCTTGGGACAGCGCTGCTGGCCAAGAACCCCGATAACCTTCACGTATTGGCGCAGCTGACTATGACCGGTGCAAATGCGGCTAAACAGCAGAATCCAAAATATATTTCGCAGTCGATGCAATATGGGACAAAGGCAATCGGAATGATTGAGGCAAACAGCAAGCCCACATCGATGAGCGATGCCTCATGGAACTATCACAAAGGGATGTTGCCGGAACTTTACCAGCAGACTGCGGTACTTGCTTTGTTCAGTGGCAACAAAGCAGAAGGCAAGGCGAGAATTGACAAAGCCGTCGTGCTGAATCCGAATGATCCATTTAACTATATTGTGATTGGTAGCCTGGTTAACGAAGAATACCAGCAGGTGGCAAAGAGCTATCAAGCTCTCCCGGCGGGCGCCCAAAAGGATGAGGCGCTCAAGAAGGCAAATGGACTTATCGATCAGATGATCGATCTCTACGCCCACGCGGTTGGACTTGCCACCGGCCGCCCTGAATATCAACAGCTGCAAACTCAGGTCTTACAGGACTTGACTGCCTCCTACAAGTACCGGCACAAATCTCTTGAGGGCCTTCAGGAGCTAATAGACAAATACAAAACTCCGGCAAAGCCCCAATGAACGTTTATGAATGTTGAGTTTTTTGAGGGACCTTTACTGATCAGGACTTACCGGCCGGACGATATCGACTCTGTTTATGAGGCTGCACGTGAATCGTCACCGGAACTTTCACCGTGGCTCGGCTGGTGCCGCCCTGACCTGAAGCGGGAAGAAACCGCTAGCTACATCCTTTCGCGCGAAGCAGCCTGGCAGAGTGGAGAAGAGTTTGGCTTCGGTGTTTTTGAGAGAACCAGCGGTAATTTTCTGGGGGGCGTGGGATTGAATCAATTCAATCACTTACACCGCATTGGCAATTTAGGATACTGGGTGAGAACTGGTTTCACCGGCAGAGGCATTGCTTCGACAGCCGCACGGCGGGTTGCTAAGTTTGGCTTTGCGGAACTTGAGCTGGAGCGCATCGAGATAGTGGCTGCAGTGGCAAATACGGCCAGTCAGCGCGTCGCGGAGAAGATAGGGGCAATGAGGGAATGCGTGCAACGAAAACGGCTCTTTATTAACGACCAGAGCCAGGATGCCGTAGTGTTCTCGCTGATTAGGGGTACAAATATTGTTTGACCGAATCGGGTTGGAGGTAATTTAAGTCTCCTAAGTGACGGAAAAGAGTCGAGGAGCGAGACCATCATCGCTGTGACCGACGGCCACATCAAGCTCCATTTCCAGATCGGCGGTTGCCGAACCCAATTTCTCGAAATCAAAC
>DATEUF010000303.1:0-45065 GCA_035283325.1 Pyrinomonadaceae bacterium
AACACAAGCAGAAGGGCGCAGCCCAAGTCCGTTCTTGGCAGCTACCGCGAGGCAAGCCACCGCGGCACATCAGGCGGCACAGCCGTAATGAATCTAGCTTGGTGCTTCATAGTGGTTTCTAAAGAGTGCCGCCCCTACAAAATCAATACTTCGGCACGTTTGGATCCACTTCATTTGACCACGCCGTAATGCCTCCGCGCAGGTTAATCAACCGGCCGGAAAAACCTGCCCGTTGTAGTGCTTCAATCGCCTTGGCGCTGCGCACACCGCCTTTGCAATGAACCACGGTCTGGCGAGCCGGATCTATTTCATTCATGCGATTAACGACTTGAGCCAGGGGAATAAGTTTGGTGCCCGGGATTTTCGCAATCTGGTATTCGGATGGCTCGCGCACGTCAATCACCTGAATGTTTTCACCACGGTAGAGCAGTTCTTTTAGCTCAGTCGCGGTGATCTCTTCCAGCGGTGTGGGCTGCGTCTCTGCCGCTTGCCCCAGGCCACAGAATGTTTCGTAGTCGATAAGTTCTTTGATGGTCGGCTGTTCGCCACATACGGGACACTGCGGGTCCTTTCGTAACTTCAGTTCCCGAAACTTCATCTGCCAGGCGTCGAAGACAAGCAAACGATTGACGAGCGTATCGCGCGCTCCCAGGATAATCTTGATTGTTTCATTCGCCTGTATTGCTCCGACAATTCCAGGCAAAACGCCCAGCACGCCACCTTCGGCGCACGACGGAACCAGGCCTGGCGGCGGCGGCTCCGGATAGAGACAGCGATAACAAGCACCTCTTTCCGCCCAAAAGACACTTGCCTGCCCTTCGAACCGGAAAATTGATCCATACACGTTCGGCTTCTTAGTCAGTACGCAGGCATCGTTAACCAGATAGCGGGTAGGAAAATTGTCGGTGCCGTCCACAATGATCTCGTAGTTAGCAAACAATCTTAGGGCGTTCTCACTCGTCAACCTGGTTTCATGAGTTTCGATATCAATATGCGGATTAATTTCTCGCAGGCGGTCCCTTGCCGACTCAATCTTTGGTCGGCCTACGTCGCCAGTGCCATGAATGATCTGTCGCTGAAGGTTCGAAGCTTCAACCACATCGAAATCCACTATCCCAATCCGTCCGACTCCGGCGGCTGCGAGATACATTCCCACCGGCGCGCCCAATCCACCAGTCCCGATCATCAAAACACTCGCAGCTTTGAGGCGTTGCTGTCCTTCGAGTCCCACTTCCGGCATGATGAGATGCCGGCTATACCGGGCAATCTCCTCGTGCGAAAGTTCCGGCAAATCCTTGACCTCGGCTGCTGGGGTGGCCCCGCCGGCAATTGAGGGCACAATCATCAAGGTGTCACCGTCATTCAAGGGCGTACGCGGACCGGAGCGATGGCGGACGTCTTCGTCGTTAAGATACACGTTAACAAAGCTACGGAGCTCGTTCTTGTCATCAAAGAGGTGCTTGCGCAGTTCCGGATGCAGCGATGTTAACCGCTCAAGCGCTTCGCCTGTAGTTGCGGCCTCAACGGGGATACTGGAATTCCCACCGGCAAAGTGACGCAGTGCCGTAGGAATACTTATTGTCACTTGCATGCTCTTTTCCTTTCACCTCTCTCTACAATCCAACAGAAAAAGTGGGTGCCTTAACTTCATCCTGCTGTTCCAAAAGTTCTTCAATAAAACGTGAGCGATCAGGCTGCATCTCCCACGAAAGGATCTCTGCTACCTTCGCGTCTTTAACCGAGATGATTATGTAGGAGTAGATAGGCCAGGCGTGCTCAAGATCATATTGCGAGGGCACAGCCGCGTGATCGGGATGGGAATGATAATACCCAATAATCTCCAAACCTCTGCTTCTAGCGTACTCCTCGCCTCGTCTTAACTCTTCGGGCCGAATTAGAAAGCGATTCCGTTTCACCTCTTCTTCCCGCGCATTTGAAATAGGAAAAGTTTCCACCGCTCTCTTCGCGTTTTCCACGAATTGTCCCAACAGCAGTCCGCAACACTCGTGCGGATAATCCAGCTCGGCATGTCGCGCAATCTCTTTCAAGTTATTCGAGGCAAGCACAATCATAAGTATCGTTCTCCACCGTCACACAGGATGGTTACTACGATGGAGTCTCTTGGTAATGAACGAGCCAGTTCAAGGGCAGCAAATACGTTCGCTCCAGAACTCATACCGACGAGTATTCCTTCTTCCCGCGCCAGCCGTTGGACCATCTCCTGCGCGTCAGCGGTTGAGACAGTTACGTTTTCGTCAGGCAGCGCAGGGTCAAAGATGCCAGGCACAACAGCGGTCGCCATGTGCTTAAGTCCTTCGAGGCCGTGAAGCGGTGAATCAGGCTGCATTGCAACAGCACGAATTCGAGGATTTAGTTCCTTCAGTTTTCTTGTGGTCCCCATGAAGGTGCCGGACGTGCCCAGACCGGCAAGAAAATGCGTTACGCGCCCTTCCGTCTGCTCCCAAATTTCTTCACCCGTGCCCTCATAGTGCGCCCGCCAGTTTGCAGGGTTGTTGTATTGGTCGGGATAAAAATAGCGATGCGGTTCGTCGTTGAAAATCTCTCTCGCGCGCGCTTGCGCTCCATCGGTCGATAGCAACGGGTCGGTTTCCTCCAGCTCCACGCCAAACCGAGCCAGGATATTCTTACGTTGGGCACTGGCGTTTTTTGGTAAACAAATCTTGACTCGATAGCCGCGGGCAGCCCCGATCAAACCATAGGCAATTCCCGTGTTTCCGCTAGTAGCATCGAGAATGGTCATGCCCGGGTAAAGCTTCCCAGTCCGCTCACCTTCCAAAATCATATTTAACGCCGGGCGGTCTTTAACGGAACCTCCCGGATTCAAATATTCGGCTTTTGCGAGCACTTCCACCTCTTCCGGCAGATCTCGTGTTACACGGAGTAAACGAAATAAGGGTGTATTGCCGATGTGTGCTTCAACAGAGCCCCCTCTTCTAAGCAGAAATGGTTGTTGCAACGTCGCCATAACTCAGGAGCGCCTTCTCCGGGATCTAAGCTTACAAGACAAAACAAAACCGGTCGCAAATCTCTTTCCAGGATCGCGACCGGCTTTACCGTAAAGCTTGTGCCGTGTCAGTTACTAAATTATCAACTTTTCACGCTCGCTTACGGTGTTCCGGTCGCGGCAACAACAGCAGCAGGCGCAATACCGGTAGTAGCAAGCGAGACACATGTCGTATTTTGTCCGGATTCTGATGATAAAACTATAGGCAGCCCGAGCAGATCATGTCAAGCACGCTCAGAACCTGAAGCGCGCGGCAAGCTGTATTTGTCGCTCACCCAGAAAAGTGCGCGGCGCGCCGAAGGGTGTTGTGGCTGCCGGATTAGTGAGGGTTGTTGCTAAAGAACTCGAGATACCATACCGGCCTGTATTCACAGTGGCGACATTGGACCGGTTAAAGAGATTGAAGGCCTCCCCAATCAGACTCAAGTTGTATCTTTCGCCAAACCTGAATGACTTGGTAATACGTGCATCGACGACGTAGATATTAGGCGTCGTAAAACCATTTCGCTCCGTTCCTGGGACCCGATTAGTGCTGGGGTTTCCATCTCGGTTCGCATCACCAGAAATCAGGGCCGAATATGCAAACCCGGATTGCATCGTTATGATGCTCGAAAAACCCCAATTACCCAATAAGCCGTTAACAAGCGCGTTGTCTTTATGCACAGCTCCCACATCATAGACTGGACTAAAAACAAACCGGTGCCGTATATCCAGATCGCTCCGACCCCAATCACTACGAATGTCCAGATTGTTCTGCAAACCCTTGAAGTCATCAGTGCCGACGACCACCATGGTTTGATCCGGCCGATCGTCTTTAGAGTTGGAAAACGTATAGGCCATGATGAACTGCAAGCCACGCGACAGGCGGCGCTTGAGCTCCACTGCCAGCGCGTTATAACGTGAATTGGCAGTGCTCTCGAATAGAGAGATACGGGTAAAACCGGAGATCGGACGAGCGACCGGATGGCGGAGGACCGTGAACGTTTCCCCTGACCCAAGAACCGTTAAAGTCGTAGCCACTGGCGCGTTGAGGTTGATATCTCGTGTCCTCGAGAGATGCACACCCCGGTAATAGAGATAACTCACTGACAAACTCATGTCGGCCCACAACTCACGCTCGACTCCAAGTCTTCCCTGTTGCACATAAGGCTGTGCGTAATCGGTGGCAAAGAGGTAAAGACTCGGAGTCAATCCGCCCGCGCTCGGCGGCGTGGTGAAGATGTTTGGATAAACTGGGCAAGGGTTCGCCACGGCGGTACAGGTTAAGGACACCCCTGTCACCTGAATCCCATTCTGTGAATGCGCGGTTGCGAGCATGATGGCCGGGGTCCGCCCGAAGAAGACGCCATATCCACCTCGCAATACTGTGTTCTGATTGAAGGCGTAACTGAACCCTGCGCGCGGCGAGAAGTTGTTATTGTCACGGACCGGCGTTGAGGTATCGATCGCAAGACCGAGTGAATTGGAAGCTAAACGGGAATCCGCATTGAACACCGCAGGGTCGTCAAGCTTTTGGACGTCATACCGCAGGCCCAAGTTAAAGGTAAGCTTGGGCGTAACTCGCCAGTCATCTTGCACAAACAGACCTAACTCCTTGCTATTGGGATGAGTTGTGGCGCCAGAAGTTCCCTGGCCCGCAAAATTTTGCGTGTATGACGCAGGTACGTTGTCAGCGAAATTGGAATAACCGGCCGTTTGTCCGCTTGGTGAATTGAAAGTAAACTGACCGCTAAACAGCCCCGGGAAGAAGTTGAAGATGCGATCAAAGTTGACGTCGTAGCCAAACTTCCAATTGTGATTCCCGTGCGCATAACTGACATTATCGATGAATTGAACGCGCTTGATTGTGGTTTCGCGAGGACTGAAATTGTTGCGACCTAACTGCAAAAACCCTCCGATCGTCTGAATACGCGCTTCAGGAAGATCGCTATTTGCCTCTCCCGGCTCGCGATCACGTCCGAATTGAAAGCGAAACTCATTGATTAGACTGCTGCTCAAAGTGGATGTTAACGAGCCCGAAAAAGTAGTTGTCTTGGCCACACTGTTTCCTGAATGCTCTTCCACACTAAGCGGGCCACCATTCTCGTTGTTGTTGCCGGTAAAGTTTTGTTGATTGAACCGCAGCACCAGTTGGTTAGCATCGTTCAGTCTGATATCACCTTTAACCATGACGACATCCTGGTTGCGGCCTACTTCATACGTGTTTAGCAGGGGCAAAAGGAGGGCTTGAATGTTCGCAGGTTGGGACAAGAAGTTAGGAGGATCCACCACGTTCGGCACACTCGATCGCTGGCCATCGTAAGCAAAGAAAAGGAAGGCCCGGTCCTTCGAAATGGGTCCGCCCAATGTGCCGCCAAATTGATTAATCTGCGACTTCGGTCGTTTCGCCCCGCGCGCTGTTAGACCAGGCGTGTTCGAATTCAAAGATTCATCGCGGAAGTACTCAAAGGCGCTGCCATGCCACTGATTCGTGCCTGATTTCGTAACCACGTTAATCACGGCACCACCTGCTCGGCCAAATTCTGCTGAAAAACCGTTCTGATTGACCTGAAACTCCTGCACTGATTCTTCCGAAAATTGATACGGCGGCCTGGTTCCGGTGCGCCCAAACGACTGACCAAAGAATGTATTGTTGTTGTCAGCCCCATCCACTTGCAGGCTGTTCAGCGTCCCCTTTTGCCCGCCAACAGCCAGGTCTCCCTGCCGCGTGGGGTCACGCACCACGCCCGGAGTGAGCGTAGCGAAGTCTAGATAGTTCCGACCATTCACGGGCAAGTTTTCAATGGCCCGTTCGTTAACCGTGGATGAGATTGAGGTTCGGGTGGTTTCCACAATTTGCCCTTCCACAGAGATGTCGACCATCGCCGTGGTCCCACTCACCGTCAACTGGATGTCCAGGCGGGTCTGACCACCCACAGTCACGATGGCATTTTCGAAGCTGGCAGCGGTAAAACCCTGACCGCCGCTCGTCACTACTTTGTATTTGCCGGGCGGCAGAAAAGTTATTCTGTAGTAGCCGTCTTCGTTAACGCTGGTTGATTTGGAAAACCCGGTATCCTGATTCGTAGCCGTGACAGAAATGCCCGGCACAGCGGCCCCGTTAGGATCAAGCACATTTCCTTCTATATTTCCGGTCGTAGCCTGTGATTGAGCAGCTCCACTGAGTGCTGATATCAAGAACAGAGCGAGTAAGGACACAAGTCTGGCCGCGAGGGTTGAATTCTTTGACATTTTGACCTCGTTAGATTCTGGCTTGTTAGCTCAGGCTCTGTTTCATGTTCGTCGGTCCAAGGCCAGAGGTCGCCACAGAGCAAGCAAACGCTTGCCACTCGCGGTCTGCAGCACGCTCATCACACCCATGTAACCGAAGCCGAAGAAGAACAGAAACAGAAATGGCACGGTGCCCCACATGTGCATGCGAACAGCATAAAGAATGGCCAGCAGAAAATAGATTGCGAAGCTCAATTCCAGCAGCGGCAACCAGCCGTGCTTCCGTTTATACTTCTTGCGCTTCCAGGTTTCGTCATTGGTCTTCTCGACCCGATATTTTGGCGTCCGCACAAACTCGCTCTTGACACCCAACAGCGCTTCCATTACGGCTCGAGCATTTGAAAAGGCCAATCCGATTCCCAGCGCCATCACGAGGGGCAAATGAAGCAAGCGCGGAGCACGTTTTGCATCGAGATACCAAACTGCCGTGCCATAGAATAGAAAAACTGAGATTGATGAAAAGAACAACAGCGGCAGGTCAAGGATCATCAGATGATAAAAGGGTTGGTTATAACGGACGAGCAGCAATGGAAATTGAAGAAAGCTGGCCAGTATCATCAGTGGATAAGAGATGTTTCCCGTTAGCCGGAAAAACATCTCTAGACGAACTCGCATAGGCAAATGCGAGCGCCAGATCCGCGGGTAAAGTTTTATTCCCACCTGCATGACGCCTTTGGCCCAGCGCCGCTGTTGCGCCTTAAAGGCATTAATTTCCACCGGAATCTCAGCCGGCGCTTCCTCATCCAGCAGATAAACAAACTTCCAACCCATTAACTGTGCGCGAAAGCTGAGGTCTGTATCTTCCGTCAGTGTGTCGTGTTGCCAGCCGCCGCTCATCTCAATGGCGCTGCGCCGCCAGATCCCCGCCGTGCCGTTGAAGTTAAAAAACCCGCCCGTGCGATTGCGTGTGGTTTGCTCCACAACGAAGTGGCCATCCAGCATGATCGTCTGCAATCGCGTCAGTAGATTGTAACCACCATTGATGTGCGACCAGCGCATTTGGGCGCAGCCAACTAGGGGATCGGTGAAGTAATCAACGAGCTTGCGTAGACAGTCTGGCTTCGGGACAAAATCCGCGTCGAATATCGCCAGGAGATCGCCCTTTGCGAGTTTGGTCCCCTGTTCAAGCGCTCCGGCTTTGAAACCCGTTCGTTCAGTCCGGTGGATATAGTGAATATCGAACCCCTGGCGGACGTATTTTAGAACCGTGGCTTCCGCTATCTTCACCGTCTCATCAGTAGAGTCATCCAGCACCTGGATTTCCAGCTTTTCGCGCGGGTAATCGATCTCCGTAACTGCCTTTACGAGCCGCTCTACCACATACATTTCATTGAATAGCGGCAGCTGTATAGTGATGCGCGGCAGATCTGTCTCAGGGAACCTCGCTTGGGGCCGAGGCACGAATCTGCAATACCGCCAAAAATCAATAACCTGCTTGATGCGATAACCGCCGTATATAGCCAGCACTACTAAAATGGAGAAATAGAGAATCAGAATGGTCCAATCGAAGGCGTCAAGCTGGTAGAGAGGACTGATGTTGGAGAAGGTCTTCTTTACAAGGTCGTGGAAATAACGCTCAAAGAGCTGGTTAGGCGTCTCCCCAAAAGGAGGTTGGGTATCTTGAAATATCATCGCCATAGTAGAGCAGTTTCATCTTAAGGCGGCGTCAGGTGCTGCCAACGCCGCGCCGGCAATTCTAACTTACTCGGAGCGCAACTGCGAAACACAGTACCTCAGGCTTAGCGTCACCAAACCGGGCATCACATAAAATACCGCAGCCGCTCCAAGCACAACTCCGGTTGCAAAACGCGACCCATGGGTATTTGTCCACAACCCGAGAAAATCAAGCACAACGTCGAACGCAAGCGGTGTTGCTGCCACGAACAGCCATTTGCGCTCCGGTGTTTCTGTCCTTCGCAGGCTGATCAGAGGGTACAGTAGTACCGTCAGAGCAAACCCAGCATATAAGCCAGTGCAACGAGAGCAAACCGCCAGGGGATGGCCGGCAATAAGGAACGAACGCTCAGGCAGTTGGTGGCAGACGTGGCTGAAAGCCTGGTAGATGCTAGTGCCAACCAGGGAGTGGCCGCTGGCTACGGCAAGCGGGGCGCTTACTACAAGACTTAGAACGAAAAAGCAGGTCAGGGCAACTACGGCCCAGGCTATCAATCGCGCGGAGCTTCTGGTCGTTTGAGGTATGTATTGCTCGACGGGTAGGTACATCAGCAAATCCGATTGCGAATTGCGGATTGCGGATTGCAAATTAAGGGCTGCCTTACGTCGATTGGCATTGCCGACGGTAAGCAATAAGCATGCACGGGCTGCGGCCAAGCCACTCCAATCCAAATCCGCAATCCGGAATTCGAAATTAAAATCTAATCACTGTGTCCGGACCACCCTCAATGTGCAGGGTGTCAACAAACCGAATGTGTCTCGACTCCGTCGTCATGACCATCGAATGTGTTCGCTTGCCGGCGCCAAAGAAGCGAACGCCTTTAAGTAACGCGCCATCGGTAACGCCAGTGGCGGCGAAGATGATCTTACGACCGGGGGCAAGATCATTCGTATCGTAAACCTTGTTTGAATCTTTGATGCCCATAGACTGCAACCGTTCCATAACCTGTTCCTTAGGTGGCACCTTATTCTTATCGACGTCGAGCCGTTCGGGATCAAAAACAAGCCGCGCCTGAATTTCACCATTCAAGCACTTCATCGCCGCAGCGGTAATCACGCCTTCTGGAGCTCCGCCAATACCCATTAACGCGTGAATGTTGGTACCGGCCACCGCGGCTGAAATACCGGCCGAGAGATCGCCGTCGGAAATCAGTCGGATGCGCGCGCCGGCTTCACGCACATCGCCAATCAGTTTTTTGTGGCGTGACCGTTCCAGAACGATGACCGTGAGGTCTTCGATATCACGTCCTAAACGCCTGGCAATATTCTTTAGATTGTCCTTAACCGGCGCATCCAGATCCACTACCCCGCGACAGGAGGGACCTACGACGATCTTGTCCATATAGATATCGGGAGCGTTGAGCAGACCCCCACGTTCCGCGGCAGCAAGGACGGAGATTGCATTGTTGGCCCCGAGTGCGCACAGGTTTGTACCTTCAAGCGGATCAACAGCGATGTCCACTTCGGGACAGGATTCCGCTATCTCCTCTCCAACGCCCAGGCCGCCACCAACTTCTTCTCCGATATAAAGCATCGGGGCTTCATCGCGCTCACCCTCGCCGATGACAACGCGACCTCGCATCGGGACTGTATCCATCACTTCCCTCATAGCCTCGACCGCTACGTGATCAGAATATTTGCGATCGCCCTGGCCCATAGTGCGGGCGGCAGCGATGGCAGCGGCCTCACAAACGCGCAAGAAATCCAGAGACAGCTCGCGCTCTGTCCTTAACTCGTGACGCATTCTAATCGGTCTCCTGATCCGGAAGTGGCTGCGCGACCGTTTAAAGACACTGGTTCGCAGGTATAAGAAGTGCATGCTCATACTATCAGAGCAAGTCGGGAATTTGTAGTTCCGGAAGATTTATTGAAATCAACGCGCTATTCACACTCTTTTAATAGAAAAACGCCATATTATCTTCGTGATTATAAAAGACTATGCAGCCGCCCAGGCGTCGGCCAATCTGGCAGATAGAGCGCCGCAGCGACCAGCGACGAAATAACGGCAATTAGTTGTGCGGAGAAACAAAGTCCCATGAAGAAATCTTCAAAACCGCTCGTCCTTAACCTCAGCGAAGTTGGCGCGGGCGACGTACCCCTGGTGGGTGGAAAATGTGCCAGTCTGGGCGAACTCTTTCGTGCACTGCGCCCTCGAGGTGTGCGAGCAGTTGATGGCTTTGCTACGACGAGTGAGGCCTACCGGCTTTTGCTCAAAACAAACGGGCTTGGTGGCAGGCTGCGCGAGCTCATGAAGGGTCTCGATCATAACGACATCAGGGCACTCAATGATGCGGGTCGCGAAGCGCGCGCCCTGATGCTCGATACTCCGCTGCCGGCGGAGATCCACGACGCAATCATTGGCGCCTACCACCGCCTAAACGAGCGTCTCAAACGCACACCTGAGGTAGCAGTACGTTCTTCCGCTACGGCTGAAGATCTGCCGGACGCTTCTTTCGCCGGCCAACAGGACACTATCCTGAATGTCCGCGGCGAGGAGCGTCTCATCGAAGCCTGCCATCGTTGCTTCGCTTCCCTCTGGACTGATCGCGCCATCTCCTATCGTGCGGCCCGCGGTTTTGATCACTTTGAAGTTGCACTGTCTATTGGCGTGCAGCCCATGGTCCGTTCTGATCAAGCTAGTTCAGGAGTCATGTTCACGCTCGATACTGAATCGGGATTCCGCGATGTGGTGGTCATAAACGGAGCCTGGGGGTTGGGAGAAGCCATCGTTCAGGGCATGGCCACACCAGATGAATGGGTCGTCTTCAAGCCGACTTTGAAAACAGGCGCGTGTCCGATCGTGAGCAGACGTCTTGGCAGTAAGGAAGTGAAGATGGTGTATGGCCTTGATGGCCGCGGCACGCGCACCCGGGAAGTGGTGGAAGCGCAGCGTGCTCGTTTTTGTCTCGGCGATTACGAAGTGCTGGAGCTGGCGCGCTGGGCCTGTCTGATCGAAGAACATTACTCCGAACTGGCTGGCAAACCAACACCGATGGACATTGAATGGGCCAAAGACGGTCGCACCGGCGAGCTGTTCATTTTGCAAGCTCGGCCTGAGACGGTTCATTCCAGCAACCATCAAAATTACCTGGAGACTTACAAGCTGACTGGTGAACATACTGAGCCGCTGGTTTCCGGGATCGCAGTCGGCGAGAAGATTAGTCAGGGCCGGGTCCATGTGCTGGCACATCCCGATCACCTCTCTGATTTCAAGGCCGGTGACGTGCTCGTAACTTCAATGACTGATCCTGCCTGGGAACCGATCATGAAAAAGGCGGCGGCAATTGTGACCGACCGCGGCGGCCGAACTTGCCACAGCGCGATCATCAGCCGCGAGTTAGGTCTGCCATGTATTGTCGGCACCGGGAACGCCACTCACTTGTTAGAAACCGGCACAGACGTAACTGTATCTTGTGCTGAAGGCGCGCAGGGAAACGTTTACGAAGGACCAATCGAGTTCTCCGTCGATCGCCGCGTCGTGGGACAAGGGCAGCGCCCGAGGACGCAGGTAATGATGAACGTCGGCGATCCGGATCATGCCTTCGCTGTCGCCTCACTGCCCAACGACGGCGTGGGACTGGCGAGACTGGAATTCATTATCAACAACCACATCGGCATCCATCCGATGGCCCTGGTCAAGTACCCCCACCTCGAGAATCCGGACGTGGTCAAGGAGATCGAGCGACTCATTGGGGAAGAGGAGCCGCGCGACTTCTTTGTACGCCGTTTGGCGGAAGGCATTGGGCGCATAGCGGCTGCGTTCTATCCAAAGCCCGTGATTGTTCGCATGTCTGACTTCAAATCAAATGAGTATGCGATGCTCATTGGCGGAAATGAGTTTGAGCCCACGGAAGAGAACCCCATGTTGGGATTTCGCGGCGCTTCACGTTATTACGATGAACGCTACCGAGAGGGTTTTGAACTGGAATGCCTCGCGCTGCAGCGCGTGCGAGAGGAGATGGGTCTGGTGAACGTAAAGGCGATGATTCCCTTCTGTCGTACCGTCGCCGAGGCCGAGCGCGTTGTCAAACTGATGGCGGATTTTGGCCTGAAACAAGGTGAGCATGGGCTCGAAATCTACGCGATGTGCGAGTTGCCGGCAAACGTCATTTACGCAGACGAATTCTTGCGCGTTTTCGACGGTTATTCCATAGGTTCCAATGATCTGACTCAGCTTACTCTCGGCCTGGATCGCGATTCAGAAATGGTTGCGCACCTTTTCGACGAGCGTGATGGCTCCGTGGAACGAATGGTAACTATCGCCATCGACGCGGCCCACCGCGCCGGTAAGAAGATTGGAATCTGCGGTCAGGCGCCGTCGGATTATCCGGAATTCGCCCGCTTCCTCGTCGAGAAAGGAATTTCTTCAATATCTCTGAATCCTGATACTGTCGTGCAGACCACTCAGGTAATTCTCGAAGCCGAGGCTGAACTCACAAACATCGCGGCACTTTCGTTGATCGCGGGGGAGCCAACAGAAGTGCGGATCAGCCCCACCGTCCCGTCAGAACTCACTCAATTGCCCCTCAATACGCCTGTGAATGAGAACGGGGCCGATTCATGAAGCGATTCAGTTCTCATTCGGACCACCTCGTCATTTAAATCACTAATTGCGATCTCCGTGCCTGATTCTGCGCTTTACCCAGCAAGCGCCCCGCGAGACTCAGCGGGTTTCCAGGCCGGCAATCTTTTTCTCGCCTGCTTCTCTTTCTTTAGTCCCAGTGCCCAGTCGGCCTGCATCAAGGTGTGAATGTCGCGCGTGCCTTCGTAGATGATCGCGGCTTTGCAGTTTCGCAGATACCGCTCAACTGGATAATCGTTCGCATAGCCGTTGGCGCCATGCACTTCGATCGCCATCGATGCCGCCTTCTCGCTACGAACTGTTGCCTGCCACTTGGCCATACTCGTGGCCCGCGCGTTCAGGTGGCCGTTATTCTTCAAGTAGCCGGCTTGCAACCAGAGGAGGTGGGCCATCTGGTAATCGGCTTCCATGATGGCTATCTTCTGCTTCACGAGCTGGTGATTCGCTATCTTGGTCCCAAAAGTCTCCCGCTCCAGCGCATAACGGACCGCCGCATCCCGGGAAGCGCGAATTACCCCCGTAGCCCCAGCCGCCACGGTGTATCGCCCCTGTTCAAGGGCAAACATCGCAATCTTGAAGCCTTCACCCTCATCACCGACCAGATTCTCTTTTGGGACGCGGACGTCCTGAAGCGAGAAGTAGCCGGTGTTGCCGGCACGAATACCAAGCTTTCCATGAATCGTTCCTGAGGAAAATCCTTTCATGGTGCGCTCTACAATAAAGCATGACATGCCGGAATGATCGCGTTTGCGTCTCTTTTCCTCGTCTGTCCAGCAGAAGAAAAGAAAGTGGTCAGCAACATCGGCAAGACTAATCCACATCTTTTCACCGCTAAGTACATATTCGTTGCCTTCACGGCGCGCAGTTGAGCGCGCGCCGATAACGTCTGAACCGGCGCCCGGTTCCGTTAGACCATACGTCGCAAGTTTTTCTCCCTTGGCCTGCGGCACAAGATACTTCCGCTTCTGCTCTTCCGTGCCCCAGGTGTAAAGCGTGAGTGAGTTGAGTCCAGTGTGCACAGACATTATCACTCGCAAAAACGTATCAACTGCCTCCAACTCCTCACAAACAAGGCCCAGCGATATGTAATCGAATCCCGCTCCGCCGTACTCTTCCGGGATGCAGACACCCAGCAGATTCAGGTCAGCCATCTTCTTGGTAATGGTGGGTTCGAAATACTGCTTCTCATCCCACTCTTTGATATAGGGCGCGACCTCCCTTTGAGCGAACTCGCGGACGGTTTGCACCAAGGCCTGATGGTCTTCAGTCAATTCGAAATCGATCATAGGCAACTCTTCTCACTTATTATGGGTTTTTGACGACCAGACATCTTACCCAGCAGGAAGCTCAATGTCCAAAACTCCGGCGTTAGCTCAACAGTTGCTCTGCGCCCCGGGATGGTGAACAGCTCAACTCCTTGCAGTGCGGAGACTTGTCACCGCTTTTTGATAGGAATGTCTCACTGGAAAGCGGTGACAAGTCTCCGCACTGCAAGGAGTTGAGCATCCATTAAGTTCCAGACGTTGGACTTTCTATCTGCTTTGCTATACTCCGCATGATGCCCAAAAAATCGAGCTCTCATAAGGTAGCCGTGGGTCTGGTACAGATGAGTTGTGCGTCTGAACCCGAAAAGAACATCAGGAAAGCCATATTAAAGATTGGCGAGGCTGCAAAAAAAGGCGCCCAGATTGTCTGTTTGCAGGAACTGTTTCGCTCACAGTATTTTTGTCAAAAAGAGGACATTGAATTCTTCAAACTGGCGGAACCCATACCGGGACCAACAACCGATGCTCTGGCTCGAGTGGCACGACAAAAGAAGGTGGTGTTGGTTGCCTCAATATTCGAAAAACGCGCTGCCGGCGTTTATCACAATACGGCAGTCATCATAGATACCAATGGAAAGATTGCCGGTAAGTATCGCAAGATGCACATTCCCGACGATCCTCTTTACTACGAAAAATTCTACTTTACGCCCGGAGATCTTGGATTTCAGACTCACAATACGAGTGTCGGCAAAATAGGTGCACTCGTATGCTGGGACCAGTGGTTTCCGGAAGCCGCGCGTTTGACGGCACTTACTGGAGCTCAGTTTTTATTCTATCCCACCGCAATCGGCTGGTTGCCCGGCGAAAAAGAGGAGATGAATCAGGCCCAGCATTCAGCGTGGGAAACAATCCAGCGGGCGCATGCAATCGCCAACGGAGTTTATGTTGTGGTTGTGAATCGTGTTGGAAAGGAGGGCAAACTCACTTTCTGGGGCCAGTCGTTTGTGTCGGATCCATTCGGCCGCATTATTGTCAGGGCTTCCTCTAACAAAGAAGAAGTATTGGTAGTTGTCTGTGATTTAAGAAAGATCGACGAGACGCGACAAAACTGGCCATTTCTAAGGGACCGCCGCATTGATTTCTATACGCCTCTATCTTCTCGATTTCTGGAACCCTCTTGACAATGATGAAGGGCCAGACACCTTCTGAACTCGGCTATTACATGCCGCCAGAGTGGCATCCACATCATGCCACCTGGCTCACCTGGCCGAAAGATCCACTTACCTGGCCCAACCGTATCCCCCAAGTCGAGAATATCTATATACGAATGATGGCTGCGCTCGCGCCACATGAGATTGTGAACCTTCTCGTGGACGACGAGACCACTGAGCAAATCGTAAAAAGGAGGTTGCAGTTCCCGAGCGCTGAAAACGTGCGCTTTCACCAGGTTCGGACTGTCGACTCCTGGATCCGCGATTATGGACCAAACTTCCTCATAAACGAGGCTGGAGAACTGGCCTATAACGATTGGATCTTCAACGCCTGGGGTAACAAATACGAAGAATTAAAAAAAGATGATGCCATCCCTGCTGATCTGGAACGTGCTCTTTCAATACCAAGATTTGAACCGCACATTGTGCTCGAAGGCGGCTCTATCGATGTGAATGGAGCGGGGTGCGTGCTCACGACTGAACAATGTTTGCTGAACCCCAACCGGAATCCTGATCTCGGACGCTCTCAGCTCGAGCAGTACTTAAAAGACTATCTGGGGGTCGTGAAGGTTCTCTGGCTGGGAGAAGGCATCGTGGGAGATGACACGGATGGTCATATTGACGACATAGCACGGTTTGTTTCGCCCGAGGTAATTGTTTGTGCAATTGAAGAAGACCCCGCAGATGCAAATTACAAATTGCTCGAAGACAACTTCAGGCGCTTGCAGCTTATGACTGACGCTAAGGGTCGGAAGTTTGAGATCATAGCGCTGCCCATGCCCGGTGTTGTTGCCGGCGCGAGTGAAGGAGGGTCAAGAAATCTTGAGCGGCTGCCGGCATCGTACACCAATTTTTATGTCGCTAACGGCACGGTGTTAGTGCCCATTTTTGGTCATAATAATGATGCACGAGCTTTGGAGACAATTCAGAACGTGTTTCCGGGGCGCCAGGTTATGGGTATCAACTGCGAGCCACTGGTTTGGGGCATGGGCACCATCCACTGCATCACCCAACAACAACCCAGAAGTTCAATCCACAGATTGCGCTGATTTCACAGACTCTGAAAAAATGAACCGACGATATTCAAGGGATCGTGTTCCGAAATTCAGTAGTAGACCCGTTTGATTTCCGCTCGCTTTCAGATAGTTGATAATCTGTGCCTCTTCAATGCCGCCAATTTTGGACAGGGCCTTAAGTTCTACCATCACCTTGCCGAAACAGATAAAGTCGATCTTGTACGGGTTGCCCAAGCGAACCTTCTTGTAGAACACCGGTAAGAGGACTTCTCTTCTGAAGGGAATAGTCCGTTTGGCAAACTCAACGGTCAAGGCTTCCTGGTACACTGGTTCAAGGAACCCACATCCAAGCAAACGGTGCACTTCCATTGCGGCACCAATGATGGCATAGGTTCGGGGATCATCTTCATTGAGGTTTTTCATGGTGAGGTATCCTTTCTGCGTGTTCTGAGTAATCTGTGGATAGCAATTGTCTGGCGGCGGATATGGCGTCGTCAAGGGTGCGGACGCGACCATCAAGCTGCATTTCGTAAACCGCTTTTGTGATCTCCCCAAAACGTGGTCCGGCTTCGAGTCCCAACTCCAGCAGGTGGCGGCCCAACAAGATCGGGGCCGGGGGTGACTTCTCCACCTCCAATTGGCGCGCGCGATTTATGAACCATTCCTGAGCTTCTGCCGAGTACCATTGCTCGCGTGGTACCCATTCCGCATTTCGCCCCAATGAATCGGCCTTCGCCACACGATAAAGCAGATCCAGCTCACACTTACGCGCCAGTCGTCGAAAAGCCCCATCGCCCACTTCGTTCTGTTTCTTGTAGAACTCGCCCGGCTTCAAATGTTCGCGCACCAGGGCGATCACCTGTTTGCGAACGTCATATCCATTAAGCGTAAAGATGTTCAGGCGATTCAGAAAACTCTCAGTGGGGGCCACCCCTCCTTCCTCATGCCCACGTGAACGCCACCGCCCATCCACAAATGCCGTTGTCGGCGGCTTACCGAAATCATGACAAAGGGCGGCAAGCATAACCGTCACTTTTCGGGGGTACAGCAAGTCGTCGATCAGTTCGCGAGCATTGTCCACAACCAATAAGGTGTGCACATACACATCTCCCTCGGGGTGCCACACGGGGTCTTGAGGAACATTCATGAGCGCCTTAATCTCGGGAAACAACTGCTCCACTGCGCCGAGTTTGCGCAACCAGTCGATCCCGAGTGAAGGGCGGCGGGCGCGCAGCAACAGTTTTTCCAACTCATTAAAGATTCGTTCCGCAGGCAGATCGGAGAGGTCAATGGTGCGACAAAGAGCCACCGTTCCCGTGTCGATCGCAAACTCGAAACGCGCGGCAAACTGTGCAGCCCGGAGTACGCGAAGGCTGTCTTCTGGAAAGGTGTCGTGCGAGACGGCGCGAACAGTTCTATTGCTAAGGTCTTCCTGCCCACGGAATGGATCGATGATCTCCTCAGTCAGCGGATCTTCGAGGATCGCGTTGATGGTGAAATCACGACGGCGCGTTGCGTCTTCGATCGTCATGGAGGGATCGCCCTCAATGACAAACGCCCGATGTCCTCGACCCGATTTTCTCTCCCGCCGCGGAATTGAAATATCCAGGTCGTGCCCCAGCTTGTACACAGTGAACGCCTCACCGACGACGTTTACGGGGCCGCTCTGGTCCAGCAGTTGGCGGAGCATCGGCGGCTCGATTCCATAGACTTCGAGGTCCCAATCCTTAGGCGCGAGACCCCTTAGCCTGTCACGCACGCAACCCCCAACGAGCAACGCGCGACCACCTGCTTGGCGAATCTCGTGTGCCAATTGGATGACCTTTTGGGGAATTCCAGACATTTGGTCCAATTTCCGCCGTCGCGGGTCTAAAGTCAATCTGTAACGCAAACTGGCGAGTTTGCGAGCGCCAGAGCTACGTGTTTGAGAAGCAGAGTCGATTTAGCGGCTATGTTTGGATTATTCGTCAAGTGGGTCGACTAAAACCTGAACGCCGCGGGTGGAAGGCAAGCAACTGATTACTTGGGCCCGCTCAATCTTCTGGAGTTCGCTTCCGGCCGCATGCCATAGTTTCATCCAAAACGTGCGGGTTTTTCCGTGGATAGCAAAAGTCGAACCATCATTCATTACCGCTACTGGCTCGGCTACCGTTCCGGCCCTTAACTCCTCAAGCAGCTCAGGGATGAAGGGCTTAAGCTTTTCAAATTGGACCAGCACCGCATTTTCGTCAATCTCAGCTGGCGGGAGCTCAACCGGCTCATCCGCCTCGAGCAAAAGGCGGGTTTCAGTTTGCTGGTTGCGTTTCTTTACTATTGGCATGATGGTAGAAGTCTAGAGTCTAGAGTCTAGAGTCTGAAGTCTGTAGGAAACTCCTAATATGCTTCAAGACTAAGACTCGAGTTTCCTGACTCCGGACTTCAGACTCTAGACTCCAGACTCTTGACTCTTCCCTCTGAGTCGCTTCTGCAGGTGCTCCTGAAGATCGGCAACTTTCACTCTCTCCTGGCCCCACGTATCACGATCACGAACTGTCACTGCTTCATCTTCCAGCGATTGGTGATCCACAGTCACGCAGAATGGTGTTCCAATCTCATCCTGACGCGCATAGAGTTTGCCTATGCCTCCCGTATCGTCGTAAACGGCCCGCAACACCGGTTGGACTGAACGCTTAATCGCCTTAGCCATACCGACAATCTCCGGTTTGTTTTTTGCCAGCGGTAAAACGGCGACCTTGATTGGCGCCAGCTCAGGATTTAGTTTCAGAATTACTCTCATTTCTCCCTTGTCGTTGATTCGCTCGCTATATGCTTCCATCAACAAAGCTAATACCGAGCGATTCACGCCGGCAGATGGCTCAATCACATAAGGATAAAAACGCGTCTTCGTGACCTCATCAAAATAGGACAGGTCCTCCGTGGAGTCTGGATTAATGCGTTTTCCTTCCACGTCAGCCGCATTCTTCGAATGTGACCGCAAATCGAAATCCGTGCGGTTAGCAATGCCCATTAACTCTTCAAACTGCTTCCGCTGTTCTTCTCGTTCCGGAAAAAAGCGGTAATAGATATCCACAGTCCGCTTCGAGTAGTGAGCCAGCTCTTCCTTTGGGACCTCATGCAAATAAAGGTTCTCACGGCTGATACCAAGCCGGGTATACCAATCAACGTAAGCATCGACCCAGTATTGAAAAGCTTCTTCGTCCTCACCCGGTTTGACAAAATACTCTAATTCCATCTGCTCAAACTCGCGCGTGCGCAAGATGAAATTTCCCGGCGTCACTTCATTACGAAATGCTTTTCCCATCTGCGCAATTCCAAACGGCAGCTTGCGACGCATTGCGGTTTGCACATTCGAAAAGTTGATGAAGATGCCCTGTGCTGTTTCCGGTCTCAGGTAGGCGAGGGCACTGGGGTCGTCTTCCGCAACGGCGCCGAGCCGCGTTTCCAGCATTGTGTTAAACGGCCGCGGTTCAGTCCAATCAGTAGCGCCACAGTTCGGACACTTGGACGTAGCCAGGCTGGAGCTCTGCGCTTCGTCGACCAGCTTATCCGCTCTAAAACGGTTCTTGCACTTGCGGCAATCAATAAGCAGGTCATTGAAGGTCTCTTCGTGCCCTGAATACTTCCAGACGTCTCGATGCAGAATAATGGACGAGTCGAGGCCCTCAATGTCGTCGCGCTCGTAGACCATCCAGCGCCACCACGACTGTTTCACGTTGTTACAGAGTTCCACGCCCAGCGGGCCGTAATCCCAAGCGCTGCCAAGACCGCCATAGAGTTCAGAAGAAGGAAAGACAAAACCGCGGCGCTTAGCGAGAGAGACTATTGTGTCAATATTTGGAGCCGGCATGACGAAGTGAATGGTAAAGGGTAAACGGAAAATCGTAAACGTTTGAGGCGGCGCTCTCGTCAATAGATCTTTAGATCTTTACTGGACAGTAAACAGCTGCTTCTTTTAACGACGCTGAATTACTTGTTCGCCGCCGGCGCCTGAACATTCACGTCGATACGCTGGGTTCCCCCACCTCCAAAGATCCGGTTCCTGTAGACAAACATCAGTACCAGGACAATGATCACGAAAATCGCCACAATTGCGACAACTCCCGTACTGCTACTTCCACCGCCTTCGTTATCGGCCATAACGCGATACTCCCTTTGATTGAAGAAATTTGATTTCGAAGGGGCTTCTTTAAGGCGGGGGGCCAGCCGGTTTTGTTACCACAGACCGGCGCGGGCGGTCAATCTAACGGTCATCAATAACTCAGATTTGTGGCGACAAAAGGAAAGGGAGATGAGGGCCAAAACCTCTCATCTCCCTTCTACGGAAGCAAACGAGTCGGAAGAATCCGCTAGCCCCGCTGACGTTTCCGCGGCGTGGCAGGCGCCGGTCTCGCGTCGCCAGCCTGCACGGTTGGACTAGGCTGCGGGGGTGTGGCTCCGCTAGGTACTATCCACAACTCGACTGCGTCTTCCTCACGAAACCCGCCGTTTAGTATCACAATTCGTGACGGGCTAATGCCCCTCTTATTGATCAAGTAATCGCGGGCGCGTGTTAGAAGCCGATCAGCCTGACCTATGCGGCTAGTTCTTCCACCGTACGCAATAATGTGAGTGATGACCGAGGGATCATGTTGCAACTCCACTGCCAGATTATCAAGACGCGCTTTCTGGTCGTCGAAGGAGCACGTGTAGCAAACGTCAAACTCGCGGGCCGCATTCACACGTGCTGGCGGACGCGGCACGAAAGTGGCGGCCTGCACCGTCTGGCGACACGCACGACTGCCGGAGCCGTCATCAACAACCAAGGTAGCGGTGATATATTGCCCGGATAAACTAGTCGAGTCTATGGCTATAGTCGCTGTTCCGGCGCCGTTGAGAACTTTCGCACTGGCCGGTGTTACGGTCCAAGTATAGTTAAGGTCAGATGTCCCCTTATATGAGACATCTGCGGTGTAGGTAATGATCTCGCCTTCGTTCACCTGTGACGGAGCTGAAATATTTACCGGAAATGGGCATACCGACTCTGTTACCTGCGCTGGCCGGTAGTTGAGCGCCAGGCATTTGATCCGTCCCGCCTCCACTCTCACATCGCGAGTCCAGCGCCGGCCATCCGGCAATGTGATTACCAGCGAGTGAATGCCCGGCTCGAGATGTTCGAATTCTCGATCTGCCGAGGTCGTCTCCCCAACAGACTTTCCATCCATTTCCAAAGGAAGGCCATCCGGAAAAGTCCGGATCTTGATCGTTCCATAATTAGCGAGCTTGCGCTTTTTGGCATATGTCGTTGCCGGTACGGATAGGCAAAAAGCTAGTAGCATAAGAGCCACAAAACTCGACTTCAACAGGCTTCGGTGTCCAGGTAGGAGTATTTGTGTTGACATAAGTATCAGCCCTCCTCCGTATTGCCTGTGGTTACCTTGGCGCGGCCATAGCGCCGTCGTAGTCCCGCACCAAAAGCTGCCAGTCCTGAACCCAAGAGCAACAATGAAGTCGGTTCGGGCATTTCTCGAGGAGGAGTGGGCGTGAGGGTCGGCGTGGGTGAATCACAGTCGTCGCAGTCGTGAATAAAGAAGAAGGGTACCGCAGCCAGGAAGAGCAGTGGCCACTTCGGGAAGTCACCGCCTGGCACAGTTATCTCACCGCAATCACAGATAGTGCCCTCGAGGTCACCCGAGGCAACTACGTCAACGCCAGCGGAAGTTTTATCGGTGCCAGTGCCGATTCCTGAGAAGAGTGAATTGACGACCGAACCGTCTCGCGCAGGATTGTCACCAAAATGAAATGAAGCGCTCTCCAGTCTTGCGGTCGAATCATGTCCAGTTGATCTGATCGATCCGATCTGCGAATTGGTATGAGAGACTGTTCGAAGCCGCAGCTCGGCGGGACTCTGGTAATCCGCGAGCATTTGTATAACTTCGTTTATCGCAACTGGACCAGCGTAGACCCGGGTGCCAGCGAATAGCAGAATGCTGAGTATCGCAGCAATGGGGCGAAAAGCTCGATTCCTCACGGTTTGGAAATTCCTCCTCCCGGTTTCCCTTTGACAAAAACTGCCCGACTAGTGAGTTTCGAATCAGGCCGACACGGACACCAGTTTCACTGGTTGCTACAAGAAGACGTTTAATCAGCAGGAGTTTCCAGTTTTGGGAGTGCGGGTGGGCGACGTAAACCTAAATAAAAAAAGGAGATTCGGGCTTACCCCCGAACCTCCCTTGTGAGAGTTGACCTGGTTAGCGATCTAATCAGTGTCGCTGGCGCTGGCAGCTTCGGCTTTACGACTTTCATCGCGCAATACCGCTTTGCGCGATAGCTTGATTTTGTTCCCTTCCTTCCCAATGCATTTCACCAGAATTTGCTGACCTTCTTTGAGTTCGTCACGGACATCTTTAACACGGCGGTCAGCAATTTCGGAGATGTGCAAAAGCCCATCAGTGCCCGGAAAAATTTCAACAAAGGCCCCGAAGTCTACGATGCGCGAAACTGTGCCCAGATAGGTCTGGCCCACTTCCGCTTCTGCGGTTAGTCCGCGTATACGGTTTACTGCAGCCTCCGCCGCAGCCCCGCTGGGCGTAGCAATAGATATCGTTCCATCGTCGGAGACATCAATTTTCGCCCCCGTCTCTTCGACCAGAGAGCGGATGATCTTCCCGCCAGGTCCAATCACGTCGCGGATCTTGTCGGGATTGATTTTGATCTGAATGATGCGCGGCGCTAGTGGCGAAATAGATTCGCGGGCGGCTGGAAGTGTCCTCTCCATTATGTCAAGAATATAGAGTCGGCCCTTTCTTGCCTGCTCCAGAGCTTCGGTCATGATCTGCGCGTTAATGCCGCCAATCTTAATGTCCATCTGTAAGGCAGTGATGCCATCGCGGCTTCCCGCAACTTTGAAATCCATATCTCCATAGTGATCTTCCGCCCCAGCTATGTCAGACAGAATTGCATACTTGTTCCCCTCCATTACCAGGCCCATCGCCACGCCGGCAACCGGCGATTTTAATGGCACACCCGCATCCATTAGCGACAGGATTCCACCACAAACAGAGGCCATTGATGAAGAACCATTTGACTCGGTGATGTCTGACACTATGCGGATTGTATAGGGGAATGCTGACTCGTCAGGAAGTACCGCTTCTATCGCCCGGCGCGCGAGGGCACCGTGTCCAATTTCACGGCGGCCGGGACTGCCGAATCTACCAACCTCACCGACCGAGTACTGTGGGAAGTTGTAATTAAGCATGAAGCGCCGTTTCACTTCGCCCTTCTCCAGATCGTCCAGATACTGCTCGTCTTCTTTTGTTCCGAGCGTAGTTGTGACCAACGCCTGCGTTTCACCGCGCGTGAAGAGCGCTGAGCCGTGCACGCGCGGCAACCAACTCACTTCTGCCGTTATCGGTCGTATCTCGGAGAAGCGTCTGCCGTCTGGGCGACGACGATTATTGAGTATGTCATCCCGAAAGATGCTTTCTTTGAGGTGGTCGAAAATCAACTTGGCCATTTGTCGCTGCTCCAGCTGATCTTCCGGGTAGGATTCCACGACCTCTTTCTTTAGGGCGTCAACAGCGGCATAGCTGGTCCGCTTTTCCTGGTTGGTAGTATCAAGTGCCGCCCGCAACCGGTCAGTGTAGTTTCGCCGAATCTCGCCGAGCATCTCTTCATTGAGAACCACGGGCGTCGCTTCGCGCTTCTGAATATCAAGCGCTCTATAGAGTTCCTTCTGCCACCGACAGAGCCTGTTAATCTCTTTGTGGGCCAGCATCAACGCTTCCACCATGATCTCCTCAGACACCTCTTGGGCGCCCGCTTCAACCATAACAATCGCCTCTTCGGTGCCGGCTACCAGCAAGTTTAGTCGTGAGTCGCGAACCTCGTCGTAAGTTGGGTTTACAAGGTAACGTCCCTCGATGAGACCGATGCGTACACCTGCGATCGGATTCAAAAAGGGGATATCGGAGAGGTAAAGGGCACACGAGGCCCCGGTAATAGCTATTACGTCGGGATTGTTGTCGGGATCGGCCGAAATAACGCTAGCGATCACCTGTGTCTCGTTGCGATAACCTTCGGCAAAGAGGGGCCGGCAAGGTCGGTCAATCAAGCGACTGGTCAGGATCTCTTTCTCGTTTGGCCGCCCTTCCCGGCGAAAGTAGTTTCCAGGAATGCGCCCGGCCGCGTAGTTAGATTCCCGGTATTCAACGGTGAGCGGGAAAAAATCTATTCCTTCACGCGCGGTTGGGGCGCCAACGGCGGCCACTAACAGCATTGTGTCACCATAGCGGATTACTACCGAGCCGTCGGCTTGTTTGGCAACTCTTCCGGTTTCGACGGTAAGCTCCTTGTCGCCGAGTTTGATTGATTCTTTCAAATATTTCTTAACTGGCATTTTCTCTTTTCTCCTTCGAACAACGCCTCATAATGGGCGTGCGGGCGTCTCATCCGCCCAGCTCTTGAGATGTGAAAGCAGGTTTATCTTTCGTGTGACCACGCTAACGTGAAGCGGTGGGAAACGCGAAAATCAATAATCGCAAAGGCGGCAGGAGCCTCATTGCCGTGAAGCTCCTGCCGCCTTTGGGGATTCTAACTCTTAGGCCTTATCGCGCCTGCTTGCACCAGTCAAATCGCCGTCACGTTCGGCACTGCGGCAAGCTCTTCGAGCGACGCGGGCATCTGGAAAGCCAGAGAGTCGAAGATCTCTCTCTCTCAAATGCTATGCGAGCCGCCAGAAAGGGCGGCCCGAAACCTCCACATTAACGACGCAAGCCCAGACGAGTCACTACCTCGTGGTAACGCTCGATGTCTGTGCGTTTCAAATAATCCAACATACTTCTTCGTTGCGAGACCATCTTAAGCAGGCCGCGCCGCGAATGGTTATCTTTTTTGTGGATCTTAAAGTGCTCGGTAAGTTCGTTGATTCTCTTGCTCAACAAGGCTATCTGCACTTGCGGGGAACCAGTGTCAGCCCCGTGGGTACGAAACTCGCTGACTATCTGCTCTTTCGTGTCTTTTGCTAACGTCACCTGATTAAGACGATCCTCCCTGACAGCAGTAAGCGCGCCTATAAGGCGGAAACCGCTAAGATTAAAGCAGGCATCAATTTAGCACGCACGCCAGGAAGTGTCCAGCGACCTAATTCACGTAGACAAGCAGTTTGCCGGAATTCGCTGAAAGCTACTGAATTTCAGCACCGCGAGCAGTAGCGACCGAGTTGTTTTCCTAATTCCGGCAAACTGCGTTCCCTGTTCGGGTTTAATCATAAGGGGCGTTTTGCTACCATCCCGTCCAAATTAAGCAAAAGTTGAGGGACTAGATGCCTGACTCAGAGCCTCGTATTCTGATTCTCGGCGGTGGCTTTGGCGGCCTGTTCACGGCGCTCGATGTTGCCGGCGCCGGCCGCGTCACTCTTGTCAGTGACGAAGACCACTTTCTGTTCAAGCCCATGCTGTACGAATACCTCAGCGGCGAGGTAGAGGAATGGCACATTGCGCCCAAATTCAATGAGTTGCTGGATGAGAACGTGCAATTCATTCGCGGTAGTGTCGCCGCGATTAACTTTGAAGCGCGGTCCGTAGAGCTCGAGAATGCGAGAGAACCACTTCATTATGACGTGCTATTACTCGCCCTGGGTGGCGTCACAAACTATGCCGGCGTGGAAGGCGCCGAGCAGTTTGCAATTCCCTTCCGCAGAATTGCGGATGCTGACCGACTTCGCAATCGCATGGTAGAAGCGCTCGATAGAGTGCCGCCAAACCTACCGCCACAAGATACGCGTCAGGCGTTGACTTTTGCCGTTGTCGGCGCCGGCGCAAGCGGTTGCGAGTTGGCCACAAAGATGGCCGACTTGCTACGCGATGCTTTCAAGCGCCGAGCGTTGAGTGGTGAGCCGCGAGTCCTGGTGATTGAAATGGGAGACAAGGTTGTTCCGGGTATGGGGGAAGCAATTCGCGAGTATGTAGAAGAGGCCCTCGCCGAAGCCCGTGTGGAAATACATACACTGACGCGCGTAATTCACGTTACGGAACATTCAATCACCCTGGAGCATAACGGAAGACAAGCCGAGATCGAGTCCGCGGCCGTGGTGTGGGTAGGTGGCGTGCGAGTGAACCCTGTCATCGAGCGATTGCCGTTGGAAAAAACTAAGAGAGGGCTGGTACTGATCGAACCTACCTTCCAGGTACCTGCTGACCCGAATGTGTTTGCTCTCGGCGACCTCTCCTTCTACAAGGACACGACGCCAACACTGGCTGGAACTGCCCAGCTCGCCCTGCAAGAGGCTCGCCTCGTAGGACGTAATATCCGAGCCTTGATTGCCGGTAAGCAGTTACATACCCAACACTTCGAGGAATTGGGAGAAGCGGTTAGTCTTGGCACTGAGCGAGCGGCCGTGCTTGCGGGCGGCAAAGCCTTTGGCGGTCCACTGGCTCGTCAAGCTCGCTTTGCCTTGTACACGCAGCGCTTGCCAACGTGGCACCACCGCTTGCGTGTGGGAGCAAGCTGGTTCTTCGGGGGCACGGCGCCAAGACCTCTTCTTCCTCTGGGCATGCACCGGTAGAGTCCCACCCACAGTGATAACCCCGATAATAGACTGTGGTTAACCGTCTTGCGGGCGAGGCGCGGTCGAGTCATATTTTGAAGATGACGAAAGCTACACAAGCCAGCAGTTTTTTTCTGAGCCTGGCCCTGATCGTAACGGGCTGCCGCATCGCCAACCGCACGGCCGATATTCCGACGGTTGCCGTCCCGTCACCAACGCCCGCTAGCCTGCCTGGCACTACTATTTCTATTACGCTTCCGGTGCTCGATGCCCTATTCGGGGATGAATCTTTCAAGAGTGAACTTCAAACCAAACTGCAACTGACAGCCGAGCAGGTTGAGGCAATGAAAAGGCGCGCGAATGACGAAGTGTCACTACTCAGGGATTTGAACGCGGAGGAACAAGCCGGCAACGCCCGAGAAGCCCGTGAGCGAGCGAGTGCCGCCATTCGTGAGATCATTGGAGATAAGACAGAGAGCCTGCTGGCCCTCGCTCAGGAGCATTGGATCAAAGGCGGCGAAGATATTGAAGCTGCAAAGGACGAGCACGAACTGACAATGCTGCCGGGCCCAAACGCCATTCCAAGAGACACACGCGTGATAGTGAACATTCCGGCTTTTCGCATGGATGTGTTTCGCGATGGCTCGTTGATAAAGTCCTACCTCATCGGTATTGGTTATCCACAATTTCCCTTACCCACCGGCCTGCGTAAGGCACAGAACATTATTCTTAACCCGAGCTGGACGCCGCCGGATTCGCCGTGGGTAAGCAACATGAAAAATGTTGTTCCCGGTGAGAGGATCGAGCCCGGAAGCCCACTTAACCCTTTGGGTCCGATTAAGATACCGATTGGAATGCCGTCACTGATTCATGGCGGCAAGCCATCTTCAAAGATTGGCACGTTCGCATCGCATGGCTGCGTCGGACTAACTAATTCGCAGGTGAAAGACTTTGCGAAACTGCTACTAACGGTTTCAAGCAAGGACCCCTCGGCCCGAGTGATGACATTGGCCTATAAGGACAAAACCAAAACCAGAGTGGTTAAGTTGGACCAACCTGTACCGGTTGAGTTGAGGTATGAAACTATTGTCGTGGAAGAAGGTAAATTGCATATCTACAAGGATGTCTACGACCAGAACTCAAATACTGAGGAGAACCTGCGCGTCGTCTTGCAGGCAAATGGAATCGCCCTGGAAGAGCTGACAAGTGAAGAACGTGCCCGTGTGGCGGAGGCCTTGAATGCAATGTCAGCACATCCAAAGAAGAGACCTCAACCAGGACAACCTGAAGCTGCGAATGCCGTTTTCTCTAGTGCGCAAGAGATCAGCAAGGATGAAAGCGGAAGCACAGTGAATCGCCGCGTAGAAAAGAAACAAAAGGAGATTACGATTGAAATCGGAACTTTGCGCGGCAAAGGCTATCCCACAGCAGTGGAATTGGATATGGGAAGCAGGAAATCTCTTCAGGTAAGGAAGGGGGCAAGGCAGGCTTCTGGGGAGAAAGGGGTCAAGTGTCAGTCTGCCGCCGCCCCCGCTCAACATTGAATGCCAGTCAACATTGAATTAGCCAACTCCAATTGATCCCCTAACTGTTAATGGCTGATCATTACATTGATCATTCTAGACTTGCTGCCAACCTGAGAGATTGCTGCACTTGAATTATTCATTTCAGTGGGCGAGTGGCTTTTGAAGTCAGCGGGGGCAGCGGCAGACTGAAACTTGACGCCTTCCTATCCTGAGAGATTTCCTGCCATGGCAGCTTCGCATGAATCCAGGACCGGCGCTTCCTCCACCGTCGCTCTGGCTTCTCCAAAATAAGGGCGACCTGCCTCGATCGCTCCAAAGTACTCTTCAATTCTTGAAAGTATCTCTGCAACTGAGTGGGAGTGATAGATTGAGGTGCGAAAGAGCGCCCCGCCTTGCAGGCCACGGGTGAATTGACCGGCCAATTGTTTCATGCGATTGATGGCCGGTGTTTCGGGCATGTCTTCGCGCAGCATGTCAAAATACTCGAGAAGAATCGCACGCTTATCACCCAGAGTGGGTTGAAAGATCTCCCGATTCGCCATGGCGTCTTCAATCTGCCGGAAGATCCAGGGATTGGCCATCGCTCCGCGTCCGATGAGCACGCCATCGCAGCTTGTATCACGGAACCGCTCAAAGGCGCCTTCGATGGTAGTGACATCACCGCTGCCCGAAACGGGAACTCTAACAGTCTCCTTGATCTCTTTCACCAGATCCCAATTCGCTAATCCACGGTAGCCCTGTTCCTTGGTCCGTCCATGCAAGGCAATGTGTTCCACACCGCAGGCTTCAGCCAGCTTCGCCGTTTCCACCGCATTGATTGTGTGGTCATAGAAACCGGCGCGAATCTTAATCGTAAGCGGGATTGTGATTGCGCTTTTAACCTCTTTGAGGATCTCCTCGAGCCGGTCATGGTCCTTAAGCAAACCGGAGCCTCCGCCATGCTTCACAATCTTGGGAGCCGGACAACCGCAATTAATATCCAGGATATCCGCGCCAACTTCTTCAGCCATCTCGGCAGCCATCTTCATTCGTTCCGGTTGGCCCCCAAATATCTGAACTGCAAATGGTCGCTCGTCAGCATAGAAGCGCATTTGCCGCTTTGATTTAGGATTACTGCGCGTCAGGCCTTCCACGGAGATGAATTCGGAGACGCTCAAGCCGACACCGCCACGGCGCTTAATCAACCGTCTGAAGGAGACATCAGTCACCCCCGCCATTGGTGAAAGTATCAAGGGCGGGTTGATTTCGATATCACGTATCTTGAAAGGTTTGATCTCCAACCGAATCGCTCCACAACACTACACCTTCAGATAATAACGTGCTTGAGCATTTTCTTCACAGCTTATCAATGGCGAAACGGTCGCTCTTCAAAACCTCATACAGGTCCTCCGCCTCCTTCCGCGACGTTTGGCGGGTAAGCGGAATGCTGCGCACACGAACCGTGGTTATGCGGTCGTGACGCCGAATGGTAACTTCGTCACCTGCTTTAACTGAATGCGAGGATTTCGCCAGGGTTCCATTCACAAAAACGAGCCGCGCGTCACAAAGCTTCTGCGCGACGGTGCGTCGCGGACACAAGCGACTCGCCTTGAGAAAGAGATCGAGGCGCATCTCACGCCATTCCGGGGGATGCCGTAAGAGACGGAAAAGGGGTCGATTTGAAAACTTACGGCTTAGGGAAGATTCCTAAAAACTTTCCTTTTTTCTTTTCAGCCGGCTTCTCACTTGAGGCCGCGCCAGTATTCTCGGCCGTCGTCTCTGGCGCAAGCTTCAGTATGGGCGCCACTGCGGCGCGATAGTTGTCCCCAATCTTGATGTACGCTTCGTTGCGAAGAGTTTGCAGATAGTCTTCGCGCTCCTTAGGTGAACGCTCGATTGTGATAGCCTCCCGCACCTGGTTCTCATTGAATGTTGCCACATCGCTGGCGGGAGTCCGCTCATCAACACGCAAGATTTGATAGCCCTCAGGAGTACGCAGAGGTTCACTGACGCCACCGACCTTGACGTTCTTGATAGCGGTGGCAATGTCTTCTCGCAGGTTCGGCACTTCAAAAGTTCCAACCTTGCCTTTATCCTGGGGGGCAGTGCGCTGCTGATTTCTTTCCCGTTCTGAATTCGCTGCCGCCACGGCGCCGAAATCCGCTCCCGCGCGTAACTGCGCGATCAGCTCCAACGCTCTTGCCTTCACATCTGGTTCATTTTTGCCGGCCAGGCTCAAATATATCTCCGAAATAGTGACGCTCTCAGGTTTGCGGAATTTATCGCGGTGGGCATCAAAATATTTCTTCAGTTCGTCCATCGTGAGTCCGAAGAAGATTCTTCGGTCGACCTCCTGCTGGATCACCGCCTGCTTCATTAGCTCCGTGCGCAAGGTTTGCCGCGTGGTCGCCGGATCAAGGCCACTCTCACGCATCGCGGCGTCGAGCTTTTCGATGGTGGGTATTCCCTGCTCCTTGGCGACTTCCATCATGCGCCGATTGACCTCGGCTTCTATTTCGTTTGCTAGTTCCAGCTCCTTGCCCTTTTGCAGCAAAAGCTGTTCATTTACGAGTGTGGCAATTAGTTCGGGCTGTCGCTTCGTTACCTCCTCGTTGGCCTGCTGTTCGGTTACTCCATTCTGTTTAAGGCTTTCAATGCGCTCTTTAGTTTCGCGCTTGAGCATCGATAGGGTGATAACGTCGTCGTTAACCTGCGCTATCACCTCATCGACGACTTGCAGCTCTCCTTCCTGAGCCACAGCACTTGTAGGAAGCAGAGCGACAGCTGCCAAAGCGAGGACAGCCCCAGCCGCAAGAGGCAAGATATTGGGTTTCACAAGATTACTCCTAAATGTTGGGGTCTTTGGTCTTTGGTCTTTGAGCTTTGTACTCTGTACTTTGACCTTTGTTCTTTGAGGTTGGCTCGTTGTATTCCGCGGCTCTTGACTACTTGTTTCGTACCCTGGTCCAGAAGTCAGCACTAGGGACCAGACCCACGAGCTCATAGCCCAAAGATCAAAGAACAAAGGTCAAAGAACAAAGGTCAAAGAACAAAGGCCAAAGTCCAAAGAATCATTCTACTCATTTGCTTGAACTTCGAGCAACGCTCCATGCGCGATCCGAAGAATATCGTCTGTATCCTCTTCGTCTACTTGCAAGCGCATGACACCACTTGGTGTGAACGTTCTGTCAGCACGGCTGCTGACAAACTGCGCCAACTTTTCAGCGGAAATTCTGGCTTTTTCGGAGAACTTAATTGCCAATCCGTCCGCCGTTCGGTCCAGCGAGATAACACCCACGCTCTCGGCCGCCCGGCGTAAACGTGCATAGGCGAAGAGTTGCTCAACTGATGGCGGCAAAGGTCCGTAGCGATCCCGTGTCTCGTTGCGGATGCTAGAGAGCGTTTCCTCGTCCCTGGCAGAAGAGATCCGCTTATAGGTCCGTAGCCGCTGCCCCATGTCGCTAATGTATTCTTCCGGAATAGCTACATTGGCGCCAAGATTAATTGAGACCGTGACTTCGTCCTCTATCGCCTCACCGCGCAACTCCGCCACCGTGCGCTCAAGCATTTGCGTGTAGAGGTCAAAGCCAAGCGCATCCATGTGACCAGATTGTTGTCCTCCGAGGAGATTACCGGCGCCACGCAACTCTAGATCGAGCGCAGCAATGCGAAAACCCGCTCCGAGGTCTGAAAACTCTCTGATCGCCGCCAGCCGCCGCCGGGCAATTGGCGTTAGCTCCTGTTCGCCCGGGATCAGCAGATATGCATAAGCACGACGGTTGGAGCGACCCACGCGCCCGCGCAATTGGTAAAGTTGAGAAAGACCGTATTGATCAGCACGGTTTATGATGATGGTGTTGGCACGAGGGATGTCTATTCCGTTTTCAATAATGGTCGTGGCTACCAGCACGTCATACTTGAATTCGATGAAGTCAAGCATAACTCGCTCCATCTCCTTCTCGTTCATCTGGCCGTGTCCTACGGCGAGACGGGCCTGCGGCACCAACCGTTGCACGAGTGCGGCAATGGTTTCTATTGTCTCAACGCGGTTATGAATGAAGAAGACCTGTCCGCCCCGAGCCAGTTCCAGTTCGATAGCCGACTTGATTACGTTCTCAGAGAACTGGACCACCTGAGTCTGAATTGCCAGCCGGTCTCGGGGCGCAGTTTCTATTAATGACATGTCACGTAAGCCGGTGAGCGACATATTCAGGGTGCGAGGAATCGGTGTAGCGGAGAGAGTTAATACGTCCACCTTCTTTTTCAACTGCTTTAGTCTCTCTTTGTGGGCCACCCCAAATCGTTGCTCCTCGTCAACCACGACCAATCCCAGATCCCTAAACCTGACATCTTTTGAAAGCAGCCTGTGCGTGCCGATGATTACGTCAACCTCGCCTGACTCCACCCGCTTCACCACGTCCTTCTGTTCGCGCGTTGAACGAAAGCGCGAGAGCAATTCGATCTTCACGGGAAAGGGAGCGAATCTGGTGCGAAAGGTGTCGTAATGCTGATAGGCGAGAACTGTTGTTGGAGTCAGCACAGCCGCTTGCTTTCCTTCCATGACCGATTTGAAAGCGGCCCGCATAGCTACCTCGGTTTTGCCATAGCCCACATCACCACATAAGAGTCGATCCATGGGTGTGGGCTCTTCCATATCCCGCCTCACGTCTTCGATGGCAGTCTCCTGGTCAGGAGTCAAGACATATTCAAATCCGTCTTCAAACTCACTCTGCCAGGGTGTATCAGCGGCAAAGGCATAGCCGCCGACGAGCTTACGTTCCGCATAGAGCCGGAGAAGCTCATCTGCCATGTCGCGCATAGCTCGTTTCGCCTTGGCTTTGGTCTTTTGCCAGCCCAGGCCGCCCAGGCGATCAAGCTGTGGCTGATGTCCTTCGGCGCTGGAATACCGCTGGACCAGATCAAGCCTCTCGACAGGTACATAAAGCTTTGCCTCGTCCGCGTAGTAGAGCAGCATAAACTCGCCGCTGCGTGGACCAAGGTCGAGCATCTGCAGGCCACCGAATCTGCCAATTCCATGGTCGATGTGAACCACAAAATCACCAGGCTTGAGATCGCGAAAATCGGACAGGAAGGCCGCCGCCTTGGAGCGTCTTTTGCGACCCTCGGCTTTCTGCAACCTGCTGTCAATCCGTCGCTCGACAGCTTGCTCTTCCGCCTCAAAAAGCTCTCCTTCGACATGGACCACCAGATGAGCAGCGGGAAATGCAAAGCCTCCGCTTAGCCTTCCCACGGTCACGAAAGGTTGTACCAGGTTCGACTGCAGATCAGCCCCTTCTTGAGCTAAGGACAATCTCGCAACCACGTCGTACTCCCCCAGAATCTCGGTAACGCGTTCAGCGACGCCGAGACTGGGCATAACAAACAACATGGTTGTACCTTCCTCCTGCGAACGCCGAGTATCAGCCGCGAAGTCTGCCAAACGACCGTGATAACGCATCACTGACTGCGTCTGCCACTCGACTTCCGTTGTCTGGCCCGCGTTTGGGAAAAGGAACAATGGATAGCGAGCCGCGCGCGTACGGCCCAATTGAATCTTCGGGGTCTCAGCCTCCAATACAAGCGCCTGGTCAACTTCGGCTGCTGCGCGACCCAGCGTGCGCAACTCAAGGCGTTGTTGCCGATCAACGAGGCTACGAAGTTGTTCGGTCGGCAGGTAAAGTTCCTCCGGGGCCAACGCAATATCGTCTGCCATATCGGTTTCCGCGTAACGCTCTGCGAGTCCCTGATAGACTTCACCAAGATAGGAGTCAATTCCGACAGGTTCATCAACCACAAGAATGGCGTCCTCAAGATAGTCAAAAACTGTTGCTTCTCGTTTGATGACCAGTGGCATGAGCCATTCCCAGCCGGGAAATGCTTCACCTTCATCGGTGAAAGCAGTTCGGTCCCGAAGCGCTCTTGCATAGCGCTGGTCCTGCCAGCGCTCACGCGCCACATCGGCCCACATGCGGAAATCACGGTTTGTAACAGTGAGTTCACGCATGGGCGCGAGTTCAGTCTGACTTAGCTGTGTAGTTGAAAGTTGTGTTTCCGGATCAAACTCGCGGATTGAATCGATAGTGTCGCCGAAAAACTCCACTCGAACCGGAACCTCATCACCCGGCGACCAGACATCGAGTATGCCACCTCGGATGGAAAATTCTCCGACGCTGGAGACCGGATCCTCGCGTACATACCCGGAGGCAACGAGTTTCTCGACGAGTTCTTCGGGTGAATATTCCCGGTCGACTTCGAGAGCGGCGCCGGCGCGGGCAATATCGGAGGGTGAGCTTGTCTTGCGGGCAAGAGCTCGAGCAGTCAGCAGCAAAAAATCCGGTGAGCGTCGTGTTAAGCGCCAAAGAGTAAGGGCCCGTTTCTCCAGAGTTTCTGCGTGAGGTGACGAGCCGGCATAAGGATCGCTCTCTGAAGCCGGCAGCAGCAGTACCTCATTTTCGCAATCGGTCTTCCCGTTTATAGCGCAGTACCAGAATCGCAGATCCCGTTCCCATGGCTCGAGATCACGATTTGACTGCGCCACAACGGCGAACAGGCGTCGAGTCTCCATCTGTAGAGCCGCTACCGCCAACGCCCGAGCGGCTCCCGCGACCATCCCGCTCAGAGAGATCACCCTGGCGCCCTGTTTGATTTCCGCCACCAGGCGCTGATGTTCTTGAGTTTCAGAAAGCCGCTGAAGTATGCGTTGTAAAACTGAAGTTGCGTGTAGAGTAGTGCTCATTTTCGTTGGCTGACAGATCCGCGCAAGCACAAGACGAATCCCTGGGCTGCTGAAGGCGACCGCGGTAAACAACTAGTGTAGCCGATTGAAGAGCTTAGTCAAAAAACCTCCAACCTGTTATAATGACAGCAAAATACAGGATCGGTTGCCTTCAGCTGATTCGCCGACCGGGAGGAAGCAGAAAAGTAGTAAGCTTGCCGGAGAAGCATTAATGGACGTGACTTCCAGTGCTGACAAGGCAATTATTCAGGCGTTTGCCAAACTTGACAAAACTGCTCTTGGGTTCTCCGTCGGAACCGTTTCAGGTTTAACAGTTTTCCTGGCTACCATCCTGTTGTTGGTGAAAGGCGGCGACCCGCTGGGGCCCAATTTGGCGCTGCTAGGGCAGTTCTTCCTCGGTTACACGGTCACGATGGAGGGTGCTCTAGTAGGCTTATTTTACGGTTTCCTCTTAGGTTTTGTTCTGGGTTGGGTAACCGCTTTTCTACGAAATTTCCTGCTCAATGCCTACCTTCTAATGGTGAAGACTCGGGCGAACCTGAATTCCTACTTTGAGTCAATCGACTAGCCGGGGCACAACGAGAGAGGTGGTTCGATAGCTTTAGGAATGGAAACGGGCAGGCTTTTACCGTTTATTAAGAAGAATGCCCTCTGCTTTCTGGTACACATCTATCTAACCGAGAGGGCCAATAGGGCGCCGGCGGCTTTGACACACCCCCTGTGCGAACCAAATTGACGCCGGGTTAAACGATCTAAACATGGGCGACGGTAGCAAGAAGGTCATCGTAATAGGTGCCGGACCGGCTGGACTAACGGCGGCTTACGAGCTTTGTAAAGCCGGGGTCTACTCCCTCGTGCTCGAGAAAGATCGCGTGGTTGGGGGACTGTCCAGAACAGTCAATTACAGAGGTTATCATTTCGACATCGGCGGTCATCGCTTTTTCACTAAGGTAAAGGCCGTTGAGAACATGTGGCATGAAGTGCTGACCGACGGCAAGTTTCTTCGGCGCAGCCGGCTCTCACGCATCTACTACAACAAAAGGTTCTTCTATTATCCTCTTCGCGCTTCGAATGCATTAATCGGTCTGGGTATTTGGAACAGCGCGTTGATCTTTCTAAGCTATGTGCGCGCCCAGCTGTTTCCCGAGCAACCTGAGGAAACGTTTGAGCAGTGGATTTCTAATCGCTTCGGAAAACGCCTTTACAACATCTTCTTCAAGACTTATACGGAAAAAGTTTGGGGTATTCCCTGTAATCAGATAATGGCTGAGTGGGCCGCCCAGCGAATAAAAGGGTTGTCACTACTCGCGGCGGTAAAGAGCGCTCTACTTCAGAAGCAGGCGAGCAACAAAGAGGCAGTTATTAAGACTCTGATCGATGCGTTTGATTACCCGCAGCGCGGTCCGGGCATGATGTGGGAGACGGTAAGGGATCTTGTCGAACAAAAAGGAAGCGAGATCCGGCTAAACACCGGGGTGGAAAAAATACTTTGGCGCGACGGTCAGGTTCAATCTCTGGAAGTTAGTACGAATGGAACGAAGGAGAGAACCGAAGGGTCCCACTTCATCAGCACAATGCCCATCAGAGAGTTGATTCAGAAGTTTGACCCTCCGGTACCGCCGGAGGTGCTTCGAGCAGCTGAAGCACTTAACTACAGAGACTTCCTCACAGTTGCCCTGGTAATCAATAAGACCGAAGTATTCCCTGATAACTGGATCTACATTCACGACTCCGATGTTAAAGTCGGTAGAATACAAAACTTCAAAAACTGGAGCCCATACATGGTCCCAGACCCGGACAAGACTTGTCTGGGATTGGAGTATTTCTGCTTCGAGGGTGACGGCTTGTGGACGATGACCGACAGCGATTTGGTTGAACTTGGGAAGAAGGAGTTGGAAATTCTGGGGCTGGTTAAAGCGGTCGACGTAGAGGATGGGGCAGTTGTTAGAATGCCCAAAGCTTATCCTGTTTACGATGGAATTTACGCCGAATCACTGCGGGTAGTGCGTCAATTCCTCGGCAGTATCAGCAACCTACAGTTGGTCGGCCGAAACGGGATGCACAAGTATAATAACCAGGACCATTCGATGCTGACAGCGATGCTGGCAGTTAAAAATATTCTTGGCGCTAATTATGACCTCTGGCAGGTAAATGCCGAACAGGAATACCATGAGGAGGTCACGGATAAAGACAGGACGGATGTAGATGAATTTGCGCTGCTCGACTCTACGCAACCCCGAGTCCCCCAGCGCAAAGGTGAACAACCGAAAATGACGGTGTAAGGCGATAGCCATGCAAAACTCTGTTGAGAAGGGTGGAAAGGTTTCGTTCGAGCCGGAGGATGAAACTGAACTAATTCTCGAACGCGCGGTGCTCCGGCTTAACGGCAATATTCTTGGCTTGGTCCTCGGGATTATCGCGGGAATCAGCCTCTTCCTCGCCACCAACTTTCTAATCCTTAAGGGCGGCGAGGATATCGGACCACACTTGGCGCTCCTGAGCCAATTCTTTCCTTTCTATTCGGTGACGTTCATCGGGAGCCTCGTGGGTCTGTTGTATGGGTTTGTCTGTGGCTACGTGGCTGGCTTTATCATCGCAGCACTCTACAATCTTGTCGTAAAGTGGAAGAGGGGATAAATGAGGACGTTCCTAAAATGAGTTCGCTTGTTAAACGCCTTGTCCAAATTCTAGAATGCCTGTCTGGGTTCTGGACTAAATTTGGTCTTTCCCTTGGAATTCGCAGGCGTAACCGCTTCTTAATGATTCTTTTTGCCGGCTGAGCTTTCAAAAGACGTGGCTTCATAGTTGCTCTTTCAATTTAATCTGCTTCATTTCCCATCTGGTTTACCTTAAACTTACTCCAGTGGAAATGTTACTTTCAGACTGTCCCGTTTTAACAACCTGATCAAGAAGAAAGAAGCAGGAGTCGCGCCTTTCATCAGAGCTGCGCCTGCCGAGTTTAACGAGGTTCCCCTCTGACGTGGTGGCGTGAGTGTACCTAATTTCTTCCTCAATTAGGTCTTCGGCACTACCAGTCGGGTGTCTCGCATGAGTAGTGCCATCTATAGGATGTGTGGCGAATGATGGGGAAACAGAGTATCGAAAACGAGTCAACATTTACTGTCGTGGTGCCTGTTTACAATTCGACCGACGATCTGAGGCATTGTTTGGCGGCATTGGCTGGCTCTGAGTTTAGAGACTTTGAAGTTGTAGTGGTTGACGATGGCTCAACCGAGGATGTGAAATCGCTGGTTGATGGACATGGTTTCTCTTACCTCCGAATAGCAGGGCCCGGCGGGCCGGCGCGCGCCCGCAATCGCGGCGTGGCGCTTGCTCGTGGGCGCTACGTCGTTTTTGTGGATGCGGATGTTTGCGTACACAGGGATGCGCTCTCTCACTTCGCAGAGGCTTTCGCCGCAGACCCAACGATTGACGCTGTAATCGGCTCATACGATGACGCACCAGCCAAGCAAAATTTTCTGTCCCAATACAAGAATCTGTTCCACCACTACGTTCATCAACAATCATCCGGTGAGGTCATAACGTTCTGGAGTGGGTGCGGTGCAATCCGCCGTGAACTATTTCTAGCGTGTGGCGGTTTTGACGAAGAGCGGTACCGTCGTCCGGCCATTGAAGACATCGAACTTGGCACCTGGCTTAGCGCGGCAGGTCATAAGATAATTCTCAATCCGCAGATTAAGGGCCAGCACCTAAAGCGTTGGACAGTCTGGAATCTCGTGAAAACGGACATATTTGATCGTGGGATTCCCTGGACACGCCTGATGTTGCGCGCAGGATCGATGGCAAATACCCTCAACGTCAAGCCAATTCAAAGAATTAGTGTCATTTTAACCTGTGTAACTTTGCTGACATTGCTGGTATCCGTCTGGTGGCCCAAAGCTCTGCTCGGCGTTGTGCCCTTGTTTCTGGCAGTAACGCTTTTGAACTTGGATTTCTATCGCTTTTTCTTTAAGAGGGCGGGCTTCTGGTTTACCTTGCGCGTCGTGCCATTACACTGGCTCTATTTCTCCTATTGTGCACTCTCCTTTGTCTGGGGTGCATTGCTGCACTACGTGGTCCGGGATAATGCATTACCGCGACAAATACTCGAGCGAACACGGCCCGATGCGGTGGGTAGGTAGTTTCTCCTAACCCAGGCATGGAGAATTAAAATGCGGGAACGAAGATTGTCAATCGTTATTGCTTCATGTGTGGGTCCACCGTTCATTAACCACTGCCTAGAATCACTCGAACGGCAATGCATTGAAGCCAACGTGGAGTGCTTCGTTGTGGATCGCGCAGGTGGTAATACTGCGAACGGCATAGAGCGAGAGTTTCCCTGGGTAACACTCATACGCCGTCCGAAGGTCGAGAGCGTTCCAGACTTACGAAGGTATGGCATTTCCCTGGCAAAGTCGGAATATGTAGCGATCATTGAAGAGCACTGTGTCGCTCGATACGACTGGATTACGACAATTCTTCGTTGCGTGCAAGAGCCGGTGGCCGCCATCGGAGGCGTGGTCCACGATGCCGACTACGAGAGATTGATGGACTGGGCAGTTTATTTCACCGAATACAACTCATACATGCCCCCAGTGGAACGAAGCGAAACCCAAGACGTTTGCGCGGCAAACTGCGTGTATCGCCGCGAGCTGTTAATGAAACATCTGCCTGCGGGTGAAAGCGGTTACTGGGAGGCCGGGCTGAATCATAAATTACTCGCTAGTGGCGAGCGTTTCCTCAATGAACCCGATCTGGTTGTTTATCATACCGGCCCGTTCGACCTTTTTTACTACTTACGGCAACGCTTCCTGTTCAGCCGCGCTTTTGCGGGGATTCGTAGACAACACAAATCCGCTTTGTTTAGAATTGTCTACCTGTTAGCTGCCCCTCTGATGATTCCTCTTCTGTGGGCCAGAACTACGGCGCGTGTTTTCACTAAGCGTCATCGCATGGGCAAGTTTTTGCGAGTAACGCCCTTTATGATTCCAATCACTGCTACCTACGTCTTGGGCGAATGGGTGGGCTTTCTGGCGGGAACCGGCGACAGTCTTTCCAAAATAGAGTGATCTTCATGAACGAAGCGAATCATAAACCCGACGAACCTGAGCTTTCAGTTGTCATAGCAATTATTGCTGGGGGACAGGAGCCGACGGCAACCTGTTTAGAAGCTCTTGCTACCAGCGCCAGGGGATTGAACGTCGAGTGCATCGTCCCTTACGACGAGCGGCTGACCGGTGTGCCGGAGTTGGCTGAAAGGTTCCCCTGGGTTGAGTTTGTAGACGCGCGTTTTGCGGTTGACAGCGGGCAATTTGGATCTTCGAGCCGTGAGCATCACGACATTTTGCGCGCTATCGGATTAAGCCGGGCTCGCGGGAGGATAGTCGCGCTCCTCGAGGATCATGGAATACCATCGCTAGACTGGATCCCCGCAACCCTTGAGGCACATCGCGGTCCTTCATCTGCCGTCGGCGGCGCGGTTGAGAATGGTGTCGATCATTTGTTGAATTGGGCCGTTTACTATTGCGACTTTGGGCGTTACCAGAACCCCGTGGCGGACGGGCCGTCCGAATTCCTTAGCGACAGCAATGTATCATATAAGCGAGAAGTTCTTCAGGGCGTAAAGCATCTCTGGCTTGATGCTTTCCATGAAACATCCGTGAACTGGGAGCTGCGCCGGCTAGGTCATACGTTGCGGCTTAATCCGCGCATGGTAGTGCGTCAAGTGCGGCAAACGCTTCGCCTGCTTCCAGCTTTACGTGAACGTTACGTTTGGGGAAGGTCGTTTGCGGGGACGCGGGCAGCCGAAATATCCACACTGGGACGCGCGATCTTCGCTGCATTATCGTTTTTGCTGCCGTTTCTCCTGACATTCCGCATCGTCGCGCGAGGTTTCAGCAAGCGTCGTTACCTCCGCAAGCTTGTCTGCTCTTTGCCGCTGATCTTCTTGTTCGAAGTAATCTGGTCGGGTGGAGAGTTCATGGGTTATCTGACCGGCCGTGCAGAACCGCAGCGCCAGACTAAGTACGCACAGAGACGGGCCGCATAAGGTTGGCAAGTGCATGAACCAAATGGCCATTCTCATGTATCACTCCCTTGACTCCAGTGGATCCGTCGTGTCCACGGCGCCGCGGGATTTCGCAGACCAAATGACTTGCCTCATAGAGGAAGGCTTTCACGCTATGTCACTAAGGGAGGCCGTAGCGCACCGCCAGCTCCGGGGTGTATGGCCCGAGCGGAGCGTGGCGTTGACCTTCGACGACGGCTTTGCCAACGTCCACGAACACGCTCTGCCGATTCTGATGCGCCTTGCCTTCACTGCGACTGTCTTCGTGATCAGCGGGCATATCGGTGGCGAGAACGATTGGGCTATGCCACCACCCAAATTAGGAACTCAAAAAATGCTCTCGTGGAGGCAAGCATCCGAACTGGCAGCGGCCGGAATCGAGATTGGCTCGCACACCCGGACTCATCCCGACTTGAGACGTTGTGGGATGGAGAAGGCGTTGCAGGAGATGATCGAATCCCGCAGCGAGATCGAACACCATCTCGGTCGGACAGTGAATAGCTTTGCTTATCCCTATGGCAGATCAAATCGTAGAGTACGCTGCCTGGCGGCAAAAGAGTTTGGCGCCGTTTGCACCACCAAACTAAGTCGCGCGAACAACGATTCACTCGATTCCTTGCCGCGCATCGACATGTATTACTTGAATAGCCTGCCCAATCTTCGACGTTTAATTCATGGGCAATTGGATGGTTACCTACAGTTGAGAAGGTGGGGAAGATTCGGACGTCGCTTGGTCGTGTCTGACTCTTAAATTCGCGTCTCCATCGGAATGTCAGACGACCGCCTGGGAGAAGAGAGATGAATCTAATAACCCGAATCGCCAGACACGCTCGTTTGAACTGGCAGAGCCTGGACTTCACAGAAGTACCGAGCCCCCCGTTCGTGATCCTCTTTATAAATTCGATCTGCAACATGAAGTGCGAGCACTGCTTTTACTGGCAAAACCTAAATCGTCCGGATGATCTCTCCTTCGACGAAATGGTTGATCTGTCGCATCAATTGGGCCGGATTGAAAACCTTAATCTGTCAGGGGGCGAGCCATTTTTGCGTAAGGACTTCGGTCCAATCTGCCGCCAATTCATCCGCCACAACAAGGTGAAGGAGATTTATGTTCCGAGTAACGGATATTTTACTGAGAGGACCGTTGAGCAGATTCGCGAGACGCTCAAAGAGGAAAGTCTGCGGCTGTTCGTCATTGAACTATCGCTCGATGGAATGCCAGAATTTCATGACAAATTCCGAGTCACGAGAAATTCATTCAAGAGGGCAATGGAAACGTACGATGCGCTGGTAGATTTGCAGCAAGAAGACCCACGTCTGCAAATCCACTCAATTTCCACAGCTACAGCAGACAATATGGATGAGATTCGCTGTTTGACCACCTTTTTGTTCGAGCGTTGCCCGAAGATGGCACATCACAACCTGGCGCTGATTCGCGGAGACCGCAAAAACCCTTCGCTGCAAGGACCGAAGCTGGCTGAATACGTCGAGTTGGCCGAGTATGTCAAAAGGCTGTGGGCGCCGCGCGAGCAACGACGGTACGGCAGCGTGGTCGAGCCAATGCTTCAGTGGGCCAAGGTCAAAACCGCTGAAGAGCAGACGCAAGTGATTCCCTGCAAAGCGGGCGTGCTCAGTACAGTAATCTATTCCAACGGTGATGTGAGTGTATGCGAGGCCCACGCGCCATTGGGCAACATACGGGATCGCTCGTTCAGAGAAATCTGGTATTCGGACGAAGCACGACAGCTTCGCGCCTCAATCAGAGCTAAAGAATGTTACTGCACAAACGAGATCTTTTTGTGGCCGAGCATCACGTTTCAGCCCAGATACCTGACCCGCGCATTGGTAGGGGCGAAAGTCTGGCGTAAGGCAACTCCGCTTCCGGCAGGGGAGCGCGCTGATTGGCGGAAGCCTAGGCACGAAATCTCTCTGCCAGTGCTCCAATTAACGCGCGAACCGAATAAGCTCAGCGCCCCCCGCCGGAACGGAAAATAGACAATGCAACAAGCTGATTCGTCGAAATTGATGGGAAACTTTCTGTCTCTGGCGGCGGCGGAAACTCTCAGCAAAGTGGTCACTCTGGCGGCGTTCGCCTACCTGGCGCGGACGGCGGGCCCGGTTGGTTTCGGGTATGTAGAGTTCGCCGGCGCGGTCATGATGTGCGCCAGCTTGATTGTCGACCAAGGGTTCAGTCCCTTCGGCGCGCGTGAAATAGCGAAGGCGCCCGAGCGTACGAAGGCCTTGGTTGCGGAAATTGTCGCCGCGCGGTTCATCCTGGCCGCCGTCTCATACCTGGCCATCGTATTGTTCGCGCTACGGTTGGATCGTTCAGCAGTTATTACGCGGTTACTGCTCGTATACGGACTGAGCTTGTTCGTGGCGCCCCTCCTTTTGCAGTGGGTATTTCAAGGGCACGAGCGAATGCACGTAGTGGCCGCTGCGCAAGTTATACGCCAAATAGTGTTCGCAACGGTGGTGTTTTTGTTTGTCCGCGGACCAGCTCAACTGTTGTTCGTGGCAGTAGCGGAACTTGCCGGCGTTTCCAGCGCGGCTATCTGGTGCGTGTGGATGTATCGTCGTCGCTTCAAAGGAGGCACTCGAGCAAAACCTGCCATCACCAAGCAGCTGTTCAGCGAGGGTCTGACAATCGGTTTGAGCCAGATGTTCTGGGTGGTCAAGATGTTCGGTGGCACGCTGATCCTCGGCATGATCGCAACGGCGGAAAATGTGGGGTTTTTCGCCGGCGCCCAGCGGATACTGGTCGCCGCGCACGCGTTTGTCTGGCTGTACTACTTTAATCTGCTTCCATCGTTTGCGCGCGCATGGCAACGGGCCGATGCATCATTCGAGCGTTTGATCGCCCAGTCGCTGCACGCGGTCGCGTGGCTCGGCGTGGCCGGAGGCCTAGTGTGGGTCTTGGCCGCTCCAACAGTTATGACCAGAGTGTATGGTCCTGCGTTCGCGCCCGGAGGTCCGACTCTTCAATGGCTCGCGGGGGTGTGCGTCGCGGCGTTCATAAGCGGGCATTATCGCTTTGGATTGATTGCTGCCGGACGGCAGAAAGCGGAAATGTTAACTTCAGCGCTGGGAGCCTTATTGGCGATCATTTTGATCCCCATTGGTTACGCCAGGGTAGGCCCAAGTGGCGCGGCGATGGGTTTGGTTGCTGCGGAAGGAGCAATCCTGTTGAGTTCCTGGTGGTGCGGACGCCAAATGTTGAAGCTGCGGGGTCATGTGAGATTACTGATCCGGCCCGTAGTTGTCATATCCGTAGTATCAGCCTCGCTCTGGGCGTTGCCGCTGACATTAGGAACAGTCCGATCTGTGCTGGCCGTCTTGTTGCTGGCAGGATTTGCGTTGACCCTAGACGGCGTACTCCGAGATCGTTTTCGCCGGTTTGCGATAGTGAGCCAACACTGGATCCAGCAGTTCTTACTAAAGGGATTGCCTGAAGCTACGAGATGATTGTCTAGAGGGCTACGACGTAGTTATCACAGTAGTGAGTCAAAATCTAAGGAAACATGAGAAGAACCTGGCCTCATCTACTGTTAATGATCGGGGGCCTTGTCCTGATAGGTACAGCGGCATTGGTCTCGAATGCGGCAATTGAGCGTGCGTTGGTGAGCGACTCGGCGCGGTCTCTGGCCTGGGGCCCAACATTTTTTCGGATCCTTTTAACCGTTCACGGCTTGGCCTTGATTGTTGTGGCGCTGGTGTCGAAAGAACAAGCAAGCACAAGTGCTCCACTCTCTGTGAGGTCTTCTGCTACTCGTTCTTTTGATGATCGTAAGATAACGACGCGTTCGTGGATCGTCTTGTCAGTTCTGAGTTTGCTTGGGTTGGCGTTACGGCTGTGGCATTTGAATACAGATCTGTGGTTTGACGAGCTCTTGACGTTGCTCAACTATTTGAGGTTACCGTTAGGTGACTTAGTGACGAGCCTACCAGATCAGAACAACCATCTTCTGTTTTCCGTTCTGTCTCACGCATCGGTATCACTGTTTGGCGAAAGCGCATGGGCCGTGCGCCTGCCGTCTGTTCTCTTTGGGGTGATGAGTCTGTGGGCACTGTTCCTGCTCGGACGGCGCGTCGTGGGAACTCGCGAAGCCTTGCTGGCGTGCGCGCTGATGACTTTCTCCTATCACCACATTTGGTTTTCGCAGAACGCGCGCGGCTACATGGCCCTGCTGTT
>DATEUF010000304.1:0-12290 GCA_035283325.1 Pyrinomonadaceae bacterium
ATTATTTAAGCTCATAAACGAGCTCATCGTAGCGCTTGCCACGCTTATTGTCATCCTAGAAAAAGGGGTCTAGTCTTGAATTGTGAATTTCGCGTTTTTTACTATCAATACGATCTAAACGATATCATAAAAGAGGAGCTAATAAGCTTGGGTTAATAAAAGCCGTCCGATTATCTGCTCACGTCGTTCATAACGCTCTTAGAATAAAATGAGCAACCAAATATCCACACGCTTTTTAGGAATATTATATAAGGTGGCGATGGAGTATAAGTCCTCACATTCGGCTTAAACCTGACGTTTATAATTTACCCACGATTCTTCTATGGTCACATAGAAAAATGCGAAGTGATCAAAAAAGATCAATCGGGCTCCGCACCGCCAGTCCTCCTCGATTCAGAACGTGCGTATAAATCATTGTGGTCTTGACATCCTTGTGTCCCAGCAACTCTTGCACAGTTCGAATGTCATGACCGTTTTGAAGCAGGTGCGTGGCAAAACTATGGCGAAGTGGATGAGGCTTTAGGTTCGACAGGCTCACTACAGGGTTGTGGAAAAAGATATAGCGCTTGATCCAGTGAATGTAAGCTTCTTCGGTGTGCTTTGAATAATGCTTTCGCCGGATAGCTTGGCGTACGAGAACAAGAAGCCTCTTTTTTGGTTTTTCCATACTTTCCTATTGACTAGAAATTACATTTATCGTAGTATCAAGTAAAATAGAGGTTTGCAGCCTAATTATTAGTTAAGCGCCACGGCGGATGGAGGACATTTTCGAGTTGGGTCCAAGGCATTAAAGGCACTAAGGCGACGTGGACGGAGAAAACGATGAAACAGACGAACTTTCCTCCTGGGGGGATGAGGAGCGTGTTCGGCGAGTGTTGGACCATTACGAGAGGCAGTCAGATGATTAGGCTGTCGCGGAAGATGAGGCAGCTTACGAGTCCACTACTCACACGACAATGGAGATCCCGCTAAGATGGTAGAGGCTGAGGAATGCGTTCAAAAACAGTCGGTGAGTTACGAGGCAGTCTGGTATACACTTACAGTTTACCAAGGCGCCCAAAACGGAAATGCTGGCTAAATTCCATCTGTCAGCCGCTGACACGAAAGGTGTGCGGGTTCAGTTTGTGCAGAATCTCAGCTACATCCTCTTGGGAGTAAAATGAAGATTGACTACCTTACCAGTCTGGAAAAGTCACTCGCTAAAACGGAGTCCGACGCTGAGGCAGCTCTGAAGGTTGCCGGTGCCGCGGTCAGCTCACTGAAAAAATTTCGCGCAGCCGCTAAGTTAGGAAATCTCCGCGAGTTGCGGAAGACCATCGAGGCTGCAGATCAGGCCATTACCGCACTACGGCAACAGTTCGCAAACGCCAAAGATGGTTGGGATTTCGATGAAGAAGCCTATCTGTCCGGGAGCGCGTTCCGCTCGGAGCTTCTTGAGACCGCAAAGCAATTGGCTGTGAAGATGTTCGAACAAGACGACAAACTCTATTGCTATCCGTTTCTCATCCGCATCTTGCCTAATGAACGCTCCGTCCTGATTGACAAGCTGCGGGAAAGGCGGCTTCGCCCCTCTGTCTTGGTCAGCCATCTCAAGGATTTGCAAAACAAGCCCGTACGGTTCAAACCGGAGACCTTCTTGGACTGTCTGTTCGAAGCCTACCGCCCGGCCGTCGCTGCGCGAGGGAAAGATCTCTTTGGGACGGGGGTCGTAGTTAAGCTTCGTGACATTTACGAGTCGCTCACACGTTTGCCTGGCCAATCCAAAGAATACTCACTACAGGAATTCGCACGTGATATTTATCTCCTCGATCAGAGCCGCGTGGCCAAAACAAAAAAGGGATTGGTCGTAAGCTTTCCCGCTAGCACCGGTACCAAGTCGGCCACAAACACAATCACAGTGATCACGCAGAGCGGGCACGAAAAGAAGTATTATGGTATTGCATTCGTAAACGGATAGGATTTGCTATGGACATGAGACCGCAGGACTGGTTAGAAATTGTTCGCAGGGAATACTTACAGGACTTTATTCGCCATGGAGGAGCGGCGGTAAAGTTCGTGGTACCCGCAGAAGAGATTGGGCACGATCAGTTGCGGGATCAATTAGGCAAAATAGCTAAGGAAGAGGGGTTCTTGTTTGCTTTTGTTGATGCAAAATCAACTAAGATTCATATGGTTGACAAGTTGTTCCACGAAGTGGCACGACAGGTCGATTGGGATGGTCTGGCTTATTCTTTTGTTACGCAGATATTTAAGGAAAACAAATACGAACTGCCCACCGCCCGCGATGAGTTCAATCTGCAACAGATAGCGTTGCGGAACAAGCGTGAAGAGAAGCTCCTCCGAAAGGAACTGCATACTTGGCTTGAAGAAGCGATTTATCGCGACTTCGAAATGAGTCAGGAGTTTAGGATCGCGATGATCCGTCTCTGCATGGCCCAACTGGACCCTGGGGGGGCGAGCCCTTATTTGAGTAATGCAATCAAGGAGTGGCTGCGTGGCGAACTCCGGCTGATTTCGACACTCAAAGAAGCACTCATCTTTCAAAAAGTCGCGCGGCATAATGCTCGGCATATGCTGTTTTCACTTGCCCATTGGCTGAAGCTGATTGGCAAGAACGGTCTGGTTTTATCTTTGGACATTTCCCGTTACTTAACGTCAGCACGACCAAAGGACTCTGCTGACAGCTTTTACTACAGCGCTCCCGCCACATTAGACGCCTATGAGGTACTGCGTCAGTTTGTAGACGGGACTGACGAGCTAGAGTGTTGTTTCATCGCTGTCGTTGCATCGCGGGAATTTTTGACTGATGAAAAGCGTGGCTTGAACCGTTACGACGCCCTCAGGCTGAGAATATGGGATGATGTGCGCGACAAGCATCGGCAAAACCCCTTCGCCTCTCTGATCCGTCTCGCGTCGGGTGCCAAAAGTCCACTACCGGTGTCGTAAGTGGAGGTGCTGTTATGAATTCGGATGAACAAATTCAACATCGGAGAGCCATCGAGGCGCTCCGCTCCGGTGTGCCCAACCGCGACGCGGTTATGGCGCTGGGGTGCGCGCAGCCGGACATTGAGAAAAAGTTCCGACAACAACTCCAAAGTGCCAAGCAGGGTGTCGTTGATGGATCGATGACTCATGGCATGCTGGTGGCGGGAGACTTTGGGACAGGGAAGTCGCATCTGCTCGAATATCTTCTGCACCTCGCGCTGGAAGAAAATTTTGTGTGCAGCAAAGTCGTTATTAGCAAAGAGACGCCCCTTTATGATCCCGTGAAGTTGTATCGCGCTGCCGCCGAGGCTGCGATTGTACCTGGGAAAAGGGGTGATGCGCTGACCGAAATCGCGACAAAATTGAATTTCAACAGCCAGGCCTACGCGGATCTGTATCAATGGGTAAACCGTTCAGGGGCAGATCTGAACTCACGGTTCGCCGCAACGCTTTTCTTATTCGAGCGCATGCCCAATGATCCGGAACTGAGCAACCGAATCATTCGCTTCTGGTCCGGCGAACAAATTGGCGTTGCTGAAATCAAGAAATATCTCAGAGCTTGCCGTGAGACAGTAACGTACAAGATAGACAGGATCCTTGTAAAGGAGCTTGCCTTGCAACGATTCAAGTTCGCCTCCCGGCTGATGGTTGCGGCAGGTTACGCAGGGTGGGTTCTGCTCGTTGATGAGGTGGAACTGATTGGGCGTTACTCTCTGATGCAACGAGCAAAGTCCTATGCGGAACTAGCGCGCTGGATGGGAAAGCTGGAAGGAGCAAACTTCGCAGGGCTGACAGCCGTACTTGCAATCACTACTGATTTTGAGGAAAAGATTCTGCAGGAAAGGGAGGATCTCGATAAGGTCCCCGGAAAGCTGAGGGCAAGAGCATCGGAGACGGACCTTCTGTTGGCAAGCCAAGCCGAACGAGGAATGCGCATAATTCAGCGCGAAAGGGCTCCTCTGAAGGCGCCTGACAGCACTGTACTCGAGCAGACCTATGAAAAAGTCCGATCCATTCACGCTGAAGCGTATGCCTGGGAACCGCCACCAGTATCATCCGTCGAGCTGCTGAGGGCCACGGGCACGCGTATGCGTGAGTATGTGAAACGATGGATCACCGAATGGGACCTGAAGCATCTCGATCCGGGATACAAGCCTAAGATTGAAGTGACGGAACTGAAACCGGACTATACCGAGGATCCGAATCTCCAAGTCCCATCTGAAGAGGAGCCCGAGGGTAGACCGGAGTAACCCGATGCCAATCCCATATCGCGATGCCGATGACCTGAATGAGCTGGGCACCGCCGGTTATCTTAAAATCGAACCATCATCCGCCGGTTCCGGCTATCTGGGCGCGCTGTTTCTGATCAATGCGCGCGGGGAGCCGATCGAGTTTACCTATAACCGGATTGAAACGCCTCACACCTTTCTATGGCGACAGGCAGACATCCGCCGGCACGCCGAACGCAAGCTGACAGCTTCGCTCCTTTTGGTCTGTCCTCGAACTCCTCGAATTTTGCTCTGCCTTGCTGAAGAGGTGGGAAGCGAGCTTTTTTGCCAGGATATTCAACTCTCGATTCCGGTCTGCCGTATTGCTCCTGCGATCAAGGCAACAGCCTATTCCGCAGAAGAGACTGTACAGGTGGCCGAAACCTCAGAACCCATGCACCTGTTTTGGTTTCCGAGCCGGCCGCAGGATGACACCATCGAGCTACGGCTTCTCCACGAATTGACCGCACGGGGGCTGCTTTTAGAACCCTTTGAACGAGCGTCTGTCGGGCTCGGAGAGGTGTATCGAACGAAGAATGGAGCGGTCACATGATGGCGAGAGCGGATTGGTGGAAAGAAACGAAGGAGGAGATGCGTGCCCGTTGGTTTGGCATCTTCCCTCGCGAGCTTCGATTACAGGAGCGATCACCTAGCCGTCTGACAGTTCCTTCGGTTAAAGTTGCCTCCGCCGAATGGCTCGCGCTTCAGAACGAGGAATCCATCTCAGCGCCAAATTGTTTGACCGCAGAATGGCCGTTGACCCCTGCAATGAATCTCGTCGCCCCCCGCCTGTCCCTGGTGAATGGGGAGGGCGGGAGTGTCGCGCGCGCCGGCGTTCTGCTGAATGAGCAGCCGCCTGCTCCGCTCGCTCAACCAAGGCGGTCAGGAATATACCAGCAATCGCTCGGCGAGATGCAGCCGCCAAGCGAGGCAGAACTCCCGCTTTCGAGGCGGCTTGCCTATCTGCTCCAGCCGCCTACTAACCTGCTTCTTTCAGTTGCCGGGCCGTTGGAGTGGCCGGGGACGTTGTTCGAGTACCAGTTGCAAGGCATTAAGGCGCTGATGGCACATGACGCGCTTCTGCTTGCCGATGACATGGGGCTTGGTAAGACGATCCAGGCAATCGCCGCGCTCCGAATCCTCGTTCTTCAGCGCCGCATCGAGTCCGCTTTGCTAATTGTTCGTGCAGGCCTCATCAACCAGTGGCGCAGGGAATTGCGTCTCTGGGCACCGGAGTTACGCATCTCGACGATCCGCGGCCCAGCAGCGGAACGGGCCTGGCAATGGCCCGCACCGGCGCATGTATACCTGCTAAGTTATGAAACCTTCCGCTCCGACTTCACCGACAACCCATACTCGCCGCCTCGCCGCCGCGTTTGGGATGTTGTGATACTAGACGAAGCGCAGGCGATAAAAAACCGCGACGCAGAGATCAGCGGAAAATGCAAGCGACTTCATCGCCGCCGGGCCTGGGCGCTCACCGGCACCCCGCTCGAAAATCGCGTAGATGATCTGGCTTCCATTCTTGAATTTGTCGCGCCGCTCAAAGAGGGTGCGGCACCGCTAAGACTGACCCCTGGTCCAGCACTGAGCGAGAGGCACAAAGCCATGCAACTGCGCCGAAAGAAGGCCGACGTACTTCCTCAGCTTCCGCCAAAGATTGTCAGCCAAATAGCACTGCCGCTCGAGGGGCCACAGCGGGAAAGCTATGAGCGTGCAGAAAAAGAAGGGATCATTCAACTGCGAGAAAAGGGCGAGGCCGTTCGAGTGGAAAATGTCCTGGAACTCATCATGAGATTGAAGCAGATTTGTAATTTCTGCCCGGCCACCGGGCAATCTTCGAAACTCGATGATATCCGGGAGCGGTTGGACACGATCACATCGGGGGGCTATCGTGCGCTCATTTTCTCTCAGTTTACAGACAGGAAGCACGGCGTGCGGGCAATCACTTCGGCGCTTGAATCGCTTCAACCGCTTGTTTACACGGGCGATCTTTCGCCCTCGCAAAAAGATGCGACTATCAGAGAATTCAAAGAGAATCCGGCTCGAAAGGTTCTTGCCCTTTCTGTGCGCGCCGGCGGGCAAGGTTTAAATTTGCAGGAAGCCTCCTATGTGTTTCACTTCGACCGATGGTGGAATCCAGCGATCGAGCATCAAGCCGAAGACCGTAGCCACCGCCTCGGCCAGCCCTTTCCGGTCAACGTCTACAAGTACACTTGCGAAGACACGATCGAGGAGAAAATTGACCAAATCCTCCAGGAAAAACAGTTGCTTTTTGACGAACTGGTGGACGACGTTTCAATTGACTTGAAGTCGAAACTGACCAGCGAGGAACTTTTTGGTCTCTTCGGGCTTACGCCGCCTGAGCGTGCGAAGTCCTCGCGAGGAAGCGCTGGGACTGCGGCAAACTATTCGGGAATGAGCGGGCTTGAGTTCGAGGATTACGTCAAGCGGCTGTTGGAGCACAAGGGGTGGCGCGTTGAAACCACGCCGCTGACGAGAGACGGTGGAATAGACCTGATCGCGCTGCGCAATGACGACGTGGGTGTGGAAGTGACCCTTTACGTTCAATGTAAGAATCACTCGTCGCCTGTCGGCGTGGATGTGGCTCGAGAACTGAACGGCTCGTTGCCCAGACAATTGGCGGGCGCGCGTGGAGTGCTCATCTGTCCTAGCGGTTTTACAGCCGACGCAATCGCCTTTGCCAAAGAACGTGGACTCACCCTCTGGGACCGGCATCATCTATTTGTGCTATCGAATGAATGAATCCAAAGGTAGGAAACGCAGTAGAGTACGCTCGAAAATGATTTTCTGGAGTTCGGACAGGACGCCTACCATCGTCATATCTTTCGGCAATCACGCCATATCAATTGATTTCTACTCCAATCCAGGACTCACAAAAGGTGCCCACTGGTATACAAATACACGAATCAACCGGAGCTCCTTTGAAAAGAAGGTGAGATGAGTTTCGTGACTTAGAGATTAATCTTGAGTGAGTGATTGCGCCTAACCACGGTATGCAGCGGACGGCAAACCGCGCCGCCGCTGATGCCGATGTCGTTAGGCCGCTTGACTGTCCATTCTCGGTGGGTTTTCATGATTTCTTTCAACAGTTGAACTTTGGAGGTTGACAATGCCTAGAGACGTCCGATTTCCCTATGACCGGAAGTACCGACTGACCCCTTCGGGTGGCCGTCGTGCCACTGAAGAAGGAAAAAGGGGGCAAGCTTGAATTGTGAATCACGCGTTTTTTGCTATCAATATAGTCTAGACGATAGCATAAGAGCGGTATTACTGAGCTTGGGTTAATATAAGCCGTCCGATTATCTTGGCATGGCGCTCGTAACACTCTTAGAATAAAATGAGCAACCATAGTCCACGTAGGTTCCGATGAGAGAGCCGGCACTAGCCGAGAACTTAAATAGGCTCGAGGATGACGCAGCGTGGTCACATAGAAAAATACGAAGTGGTTAAAGAAGATCAATCGGGCTTCGCACAGCTACTCCTCCTCGATTTAGAACGTGCGTGTAAATTATTGAGGTCTTGACATTTCCAGTGGATGACGCTTGTTGTGGAAAAAGATATAGAGCTTGATCCATTGGATGTAAGCTTCTTCGGTGCGCTTTGAATAATGCTTTCGCCGGATAGCTTCACGTACGAGGTCTAGATGTTTCTTTTTTGGGCGGTTTTCCATTTTTCCTATTGAATTGAAATTAGACTTGTTATAGTATGAATATTAAACGATTTGCAGTATAACACCATTATTGGGATATTAGACTGCATTTTTGCAGGCTAATTAATAGTTGGGCGCCCGCACGAAAGGAAGCGTGGTACCAACATGGAGCTCCCATGAAACCAAGCTTGTTTATCGGTTCCTCCACAGAGGGGCTGGGCATCGCATACGCCGCACAGCAGAATCTTCGGTTCACAGCTGAAGTCACTGTGTGGGACCAGGGTGTCTTTCAGCTGTCTAAGACGAGCCTTGAGTCTCTCCTCGCCGTTTTAGATCGCACCGATTTCGGCATGTTTGTCTTCTCACCCGATGATATCGTGATTATTCGCGGTGAGCATAATCAAGCCGTCCGGGATAATGTCCTCTTCGAGCTCGGTCTCTTCACAGGACGACTCGGCAGGGACCGATGCTTTATCTTGATGCCTGAAGACGCCAGGGACGTTCGACTCCCAACGGACCTGATCGGCGTAACGCCTGCAACGTTCGAGGTTGGCAGACGCGACGGCAGCATGCAGGCGGCCACAGGTCCGGCCTGCCATTCAGTTCGCGAAGCTATTCAGAGGGTGTGCCCAAGGGGAGACCAGCAGCAATCCCCAAACGTAGGCCCGGAGCTACGCGAGCAAACCGAATCAGAGACTGTTGCGCAGAAGGAGCCGAAGGAGCCGTCGGTGGCTGAGGCGAAGGCTGCAGAGCCTGAAAAATATAAGTGGTTTGACGCGTTTGTGATAAAGGACTATTCGGAAGCTATCGCGCTGCTGGACGAGCAAATCGCCTTACTATCTGAGGGTGACGAGCGCCTAGATCTGGAAACTTGGCGTGGCCGAGCACAATTCCGACTCGATCCTTCGCTGGGCACCGCAACCATGGAAACCCTTATCAGCGGCCATCCGGAGAGCGCCGACCTCTACATCAGTCTAGCCTATGCTCATCTCGGGCGTGGTCTTTTTGACGATGCTCTTAATGTCCTTGACCGTGGCTTGGAGTTAGCAGCGGCCAAGGAGGGCTTATTTGTGGCGAAGGCACGCATCCTACATGACATCGGGCGAGATGAAGAAGCCATTGCGCTCGTTCGGAGCGCTGTCGTTGAAGAAGGCCAGCGTGCATCATACTATCATCAGCTCGCCACAATTCTGAGGAGCATGGGCCAGCGGGACGAGGCGCGGCACACGGTCGAGGAGGGTCTAGCGCTGTGCCTAGATGACAAAGAACTGTTGATCTTCTACGCTGAAGAGCTTTACCAAGGACCAGACAAGAAGCTCGCCCTTATCCCCTACAATCGTTTGCTCTCGCTCGACCCCCAAAGCACTAGATACCTAACCTTGCGAGGCAATCTCTACTTAGAGCTGGAGCTTTTCGACCTGGCCATGCGCGACTACAAGTCAGCCAACGAGTTAGCACGGGAAAAGGAAGCGTGGATCCTCGCGAATATCGGCAATCTGTATAAGAACCGAGGATTTTTCTCCGACGGGATCGAACACCTGAAGAAGGCGCTCGTCCTCGCCCCAGAAGACGACTATGCTCACCAACGTCTGGCTGTGTCGCTAGAGCTGCGGCAAAAGGAAGAAGAGCGGCTGCAGACCCTTGTGAAAGAGGCCTATAAGTCCCTCGTGGCGCAGAGGATGGGCACAAAATAGGCTAAGTGCGTTGTAGGGCGCCTAACCAGGGCTTGCAGCGGACGGGGGACAGCGGTCGTCTGCAGCTCGGTGGCTAAGTCGTAGGTCACGGGTAGTTCTGCCCCTGCCGCTGAAGCCCAAGGCGTTAGGCGCATCATTTACTGATCAAAGGGGGTATTTCCCATCCGGAACTATTTCAGCATTGCCTTGAGACGACTGGGATGCGACATCGTTCGCCACAACTCGCTGGGTCCCCCTGGCCTCCCTCGTGATTTGACGGAGGAGGAGAAAGTGATATACCGGAAGGTCGAGCCGTACACAATGACCAGTGTCGAGCGTGTGGTCACGTTAGTTCGCGCGGTAAAATACGTTATCGGCAACGGGATCGAAGGGGACTTTGTCGAGTGCGGCGTGTGGCGGGGCGGCAGCATGATGGCGGTCGCCCACGTGCTCAAAGGCATGAGGGAGACCGGCCGCGGGCTTTTCCTATTCGACACTTTCACGGGAATGTCGGAGCCCTCGGACAGGGATGCACAGTTTGACGGGCCGGCCGCGTCCAATCTGCTAGCGGCATCCACCAAGGACTCGCCGGTGTGGGCTTGCGCGAGTCTTGAAGACGTCACAACCAACCTGGCGTCGACCGGCTACCCGATGGAGAACGTTCATTTCATTCAGGGCAAGGTCGAGGATACTATCCCGCAGAAGGCGCCCGCCGGAATCTGCCTGCTCCGGCTTGACACAGATTGGTACGAGTCAACCAAGCATGAGCTGTCGCACCTCTATCCTAGGCTTGCCAGGAACGGCATACTGATAATTGACGATTATGGTCACTGGCGGGGGGCCAGGGAGGCGACGGACGAATACTTCGGTCAAAGCAAACCAGCCCCTTTCTTACACCGCATAGACTACACCGGGAGGTTGATAATTAAAGGGTGAGCCGGGTGTTGAGAATTTACACCCGCGCCTCACAACCGCATCCACCCGACCGACCGCCAGCAAGCCTCTCAAGTACGTTGAATGGGGTGGCGGGTGATGCGAGGCGTTAGACGACAGTACGAAAACCATGAGCAATCGTAAGAAAATTCATTTTTTACTACAACTGTCTGCTGGCAGTGTACTAATGCTTGTATCTGTCCTGGCTGACTATATTCGGGGCTTTTCTTTCTACTTGGGGCCTGTGCAATCGGCGATTCTCGTAGTTGGACTGGTGATCATCTTGATAGGATTCATAGCTCAAACAGGATCCGTTGCTCGCACATCAGCGAATCTCTGCCTGTTCATTCTAAGTATCATCATAATCTTTTCATTGTTAGAAGGCTTCTTTCGATTGGTTGCGTTTGACTTTGCCCGGGAAGAGGAGGCTTGGCGTAAGATACCACCGTATTATAGGAAACCAATTCTTCCAACGGGCGAGGCCTTTTTCAGGCGTCCTGGCCCTGAACAGTGGACTGGACAGGTGCTCAACACTCGGCTTGAGCAACTCAATATCTCACCAAATCCATACAGGGATGAGCCGGTGATCAGGGTCAAGTACGACAAGTTAGGGTTTAGAAATGAAGATGGTCTCTCGGACTGGGAAGTCGCAGTTGCGGGTGACTCGTTTACCGAACTGGGCTATTTGGCGTACGATCAGCTGTTCACAACGATCCTTGGCAAGATAATGAACGTCCGAGTGTTGAATCTGGGCACAAGCTATACAGGGCCGCTCACACAACTCAGTTACTTGCAGGACTACGGTATCTCTCCGAGTACCAAATACGCGATTATCGTTTTTTTTGAGGGTAATGACCTGGATGATCTCCGTAGAGAATACGCTGCTCTGGTCCGATACCGTGGGACTGGTCAACGCGAATATCGTGAATTCAAGAAACAAACGTCAATGCTGAGAGCGCTTTTTAGACTCCGCTACACTCTTAGGCCCCAGAAAACTCCCCATGATCCAGTGACTGCGTACTTCAAATCCGCACACGGTGACATACCAATCACGCTCGATTACCCGCCACAAAATAAAGCTCAAATATCAGCGGAGAGTATGCACCAGTTGGAGTATTTCTTCCGCAGATATGCTGCATTCGCACAAGGATGGCGAATCAAAGCCTGGTTGGTCTATATGCCCTGTAAGCTGAGGGTTGTTCACGGCCAGATTGAATTCTCTGAAAGCGCTCCTGAAGAGCTGAGGAAATGGGAACCTACAGATTTTCCTCAAGTAATCTCATCATTGAGCGATCAATATGGAGTTGAGTTCATTGACTTGACACCCGCCCTCATGGAGGAAACCAAAAGCAGCAGGGAGCTTGTGTTTAATTCAATCTATGAAACTCATTTAAATTCGCTGGGTTCCATGGTTGTTGCCAGGACAATAGCGCGTCACCTTTCAGCGCAGGATTCGCTGTCGCCGAACGCGCTGCAGCCGACGCGGTAAACCACGTGGCTGAGCACTTTGCGTTATAAGAAAACCAGTAACTAAAGTCGCGAAACGGCACTGCTCAGTGAACCGGTGCTTGCTGAGGACTTGAATAGGTTTGAGGAGGACGCAGCCTAGTCACACCTGGATTGCTTGAGGTAGTCAGTTTGTTCAATTAGTAAAGCAAGGAAAAAGGGGGCAAGCTTGAATTATGAATCTCGCGTTTTTTGCTATCAACACGATCTAGACGATAGCTCAAAAGAGGAGCTAATGAGCTTGGGTTAATA
>DATEUF010000305.1:0-9892 GCA_035283325.1 Pyrinomonadaceae bacterium
GGCGTACGGGCTTGAACCGCCAATGAGGTCTTTTGCAGGCAAGCTCACAGAAGAAGAAAAACGCCAGATTGCCGAATGGGTTGTCACGTTGAAATGAAGGTCAGCAATTGGGTCTTCTTCAATCCCGTTAGAGTCTGTCAGAAAAGCAATATTCTGATCTTCTCTGCGGGTTCTTCGCGGTCTTTGCGTCTCTGCGGTTGGTTTTGGGAGGGAATTCAACGCAGAGCCGCAAAGCACGCAAGAGGTCGCGCAAAGAAGACAGAATTTTGTTTTTTCCGACAGACTCTAACGGGGTGAAGGCGTCTACCGCAACTGCTCGTTGCGGTATAAACCCGTACATCTACATCTAATCTACCGACAATTTTTTGGCGCACTCCAAGAAGTCGCGGATCTGTTCACAGCGCGGCGCCACTGTTATACTGCTAAGACTTTCGTGGAGTACAAATTGGACCATGCGGGAGAGCTTGGATGAAGTCTGTCACATTGATGGCCGTGCTTTTTCTGTTTTTTACTGTGGGATGTAACCAGCGAGTGGAAGAAACAGGAAATTTGACACAGCAGTCCACTCCAAATCCGGCGGCATCAACTCCAACACCCGATGAATTGGCCGCCGCCCGTGGGAACTTCAAGAAAAACTGTGAGCCATGCCATGGTGAGGCGGGCGAGGGTGGGCTTGTTAAAATTGATGATAAGCGTCTTAAGGTGCCGTCATTCAAAAGTGAGCATGCGTTGAAACATACAGACGAACAATTCGTCAAACAGATCACGAATGGCGGAGACGGGATGCCAAAGTTCAAGGACAAGCTGTCCCCAACCGAGATGAATGATCTGGTGCGATTCATTCGCCACCAGTTCCAGGGAAAGTAACTAGACTATTCACGATTTACCATTTACGATTTACCCGTTCCTCCGCACCCGTAGCTCAGTTGGATAGAGCGTTTGACTTCGAATCAAAAGGCCGCAGGTTCGAGTCCTGCCGGGTGCACCATCCTTTACACCCTTTTATCGCTGGGTCAGGAAGATTTACAGCCACGAGACGTGGGATTTAGAACTCGGCATGCAGGTGAATAAGTCACTTCCCACCACGAATGATGCCAAGCTCGCTCTGATTGGCTTTCGCTACGACGATAATTCTTCATTCATGAAAGGCGCAGCTGAGGCGCCGCAACACATCAGGGCAGCCCTCCGGTCAGAGGCCTGGAACCTCATGACCGAGAGCGGCATCGATTTGGGAACCGAGAATACGTTCTTTGATGGTGGCGATATTGAGCCAGTGAGCGGTACTGAGATTTTCACGCTCATCGAGAGCTCGATCCTCACACTACTAAATGACGGTCTCGCTCCGATTTCGCTGGGGGGCGATCATTCGATTACCTATCCCATCATCAAAGCCTTTGCTAAAAATTACCGTGACCTGAGCATTCTTCATTTTGATGCGCATCCGGATCTTTATGACGACTTCCAGGGAAATCGCTACTCTCACGCGAGCCCGTTCGCCAGAATCATGGAACAAAAGCTCGCCAAACGGCTTGTCCAGGTGGGTATCCGCACCATCAACGATCATCAACGCAAACAAGCTGAAAGGTTTGGCGTTGAAATTATCGAGATGCAGCACTGGCGTGACGATTTGACGCTGGTGTTCGATTCGCCTCTCTACATCTCATTTGACTTAGACGCTTTGGACCCGGCTTTCGCGCCGGGCGTTTCTCATCGCGAGCCGGGGGGTCTGTCGACAAGGCAGGTTATAGATCTGATCCGGCGTTTGAAGGCCAATGTCGTGGGCGCCGACATCGTCGAATTCAACCCCCGCATGGACCCGCTCCACATCACGGGTACGGTCTGCGCAAAGTTGTTGAAGGAGATTGCGGCGAAAATTATTAGTAGTTAGTAAGTCCGTGGTCAGTTGTCAGCGGACAACGGACCAATACTTTACCCAGCAGCACCCGCACCGGTTCCCGCTTGCCTTCGCTCCATGGGAACATATTGTCGGCTTCGCTGCCCCAGATATACCTGCCGCGGCCGTGCTATCTTCTGCTCGGAGTCGTCGAGTAATTCGGCCCACTGCGCCAACCACCCTGAAGTGCGTGGAATAGCAAACAGAACCGGAAACATGTCCACCGGAAAGTGCATGGCCTGGTAGATGATCCCAGAATAGAAATCGACGTTGGGATAGAGCCGGCGCTTCACAAAATAATCATCTTCCAGAGCGATGCGCTCCAACTCGAGAGCGATGTCCAGCAATGGATCCTTGCCCGTGACCTCGAATACTTCGTAGGCAACCTGCTTTATTATGCGCGCACGCGGGTCGTAATTCTTGTAAACGCGATGCCCGAATCCCATCAGCCGAAACTCGCCCGCCTTCACACGCTTGATGTAATCCGGGACTCTCTCCTTTGAACCAATCTCTTTCAACATTCGCAGCACCATCTCATTTGCTCCCCCGTGCAGTGGTCCGTAGAGGGCAGCCGCTGCTCCCGCCAGTGCGGAAAAGGGATCCGTGTGAGCGCTGCCAATGCTGCGCATGGCGTTGGTACTACAATTCTGTTCGTGGTCCGCATGCAAGATGAATAAAACGCTCAACGCTCGCTCCAGCACCGGATCGGGTTGATACTTCAACTCTGTGGTCTTGAACATCATGTTGAGGAAATTGCCCTCATAGCTAAGGTCATTGTCAGGATAGGCATACTGCATCCCGATGCGGTGACGAAATGCGAAGGCGGCAATCGTCGGAACTTTGGCAATCAGCCGGTAAATCTGTTTCCAACGGCATTCCTTATCAAAAATGTCTTTTGCGTCTGGATAGAAGGTTGAGAGTGCTCCCAGAGTCGCTTCAAACATCCCCATCGGGTGCGCATTGTAATGAAATCCATCCATCACCTTCTTAATATTCTCGTTGATGAAAGTGTGGTAAGTGATGTTATTGGTCCACTGTTTCAACTGTGCCTCGGTGGGTAGCTCTCCATAAAGCAACAGATAGGCTACTTCGAGATAGCTGCTCTTCTCGGCAAGCTCATCGATGGGGAAACCGCGATATTCGAGGATGCCTTTGTCACCATCTATGAAAGTGATCCGGCTCTTGCATGAAGCAGTGTTCATAAACGCCGGGTCGTAGGTCATCAGACCAAAATCGTCATCAGAAACTTTAATCTGGCGTAGTTCCATGGCATTGATTGTGCCGTCCGCAATCGGAAGCTCATATTGCTTTCCGGTGCGATTGTCGGTGATTGTAAGACTTTCGGTGTTCATGTGCTCTCCTCACCTGTTGCAAACTATCTAAACGATCTTCCGAAGATTAACGCTGGCCCAGCGCTCCAATCAATCATGACAGGGGATTTATCATGCTTATCCGGAAAGTATTTGCCAGCCGTTACTTCACGTTCAAGAGTTCGACGTCAAAAATCAGAGTTGAGTTGGCGGGGATGTTTGGCTGTGCACGGGCTCCGTATCCTAGTGACGGTGGGATAATCAGCTTACGTTTGCCCCCGACCTTCATAGACATCAAACCCTCGTCCCAACCTTTGATAACTGAACCAGTGCCAATACGAAATTCGAATGGCTGGCCACGATCAAGGGAGCTATCAAACTTGGTCCCGTTCTCCAATGTGCCGGTGTAATGTACGGTTACTGTCTGCCCGAATTTCGGAGCAGGTCCTGTCCCTTCCTTGAGATCTACATATCGCAATCCCGAGGCCGTTCTTACTTCGCCTTCAGAGCTATTGCCTCTGCGCCACATTACGTAGACGATCGCCCCGATCGCCAGTACCACGACCAGCGCGATTGCCATTGTTCTAACCTGCTGCTGCTTTTTGCCGGGACCAGTAGGATTGGGAGTTGGGTAGTTCCCCTTCGGACGTTTCTTCGCTTTAACGGTTTTTCGATGCCGGCTTTGTGGCAACTACTTTCTCTCCTTGTTTATTGGTATGAATTCTCGGTCTGGAACTTCCAAGCGGATTTCAGAAGCAGCTTCAGACCACTTTCGAGTATACTGCAATCAGCAGTATACTGTGTGCGGTAGTTCTTCGATCCAGTCTCGTTGCAATCTATCAGAAGTGCACCACCAGGTGTCCCATTGTTAGACTTTTAACTCACGCCGTACTCATGCGCTTCGGATAGATTCGGAGGGGCTATCACACGCCCGACCTAACTTTCGACCCAAGCTTATCAACCGTTCCCAAGTACTTGCAAGAGCCTCTGCAAGTGAAGGCAACGTTTTGATGTCACCAGTTAAAATATTTGACCTGACCTGAACAAATATAGAGAATCACGTTTTGGAGGAGATCCGATGGAGCGTGAATCAAACATAGGCTGCATCGCGTTTGCGAAATTAAAGTTGCCCTTAATGGCCGGCCTGTTGCTACTGGCACTATAGCAACAGTGGGAACGTAGGTTCCATGACTTTCAACAGTCGCACGGGTGTTTTCAGTCAGGCATTCAATAGCGCCGCACTCTCGGCAAACGATGTCTGGAAACGAAATAGTATTTCTGGCTGGACCAGCGACTCCAGTTCAAGTGACTACGGAATTTGGAGCGGCAATGTGACCGTCAATTCGTATCTTGTAAGCAGCACGCCAAATGGCAATTATGGTGATGTCTATCTCGGAAATTTTCAGGCGGCAGCAAATCTACCGGCAGCAAACCCGACCGCCAATGCATTTCGAATCTACCTCGCTACCGACAGTGGGACTGCTCCCGTAAAGCCCTACCTGGAGCAACGCCCGACGCACGTCGGTGGACCCAATCCACCTCTCGTTGGGCAAACCACTACCGTAGCGGTAAGCATTGCGATAACAAACCCAACAACGCAGCCAATTACTTTCTCCGCTGCAAATCTTGTTACAGCCAACATTCCGGGAGGAGGCGCAGTATACGCCGGCAGTCCCCAGGTGACCCAGGGCGCGCTCGTTTCACAACCGACAATCGGCGGCACAGGAAACATTACTTGGAACCCCGGTACGCTCGCCGCCGGCGCGCTCGCCAGCCTCAGTTACTACGTGGACGCAACCCATCGCACTATCACGGACAACGGAGGTCGGTATCTTTTCGAAAACGTCGCGGTCGATGGTTTTTATACGATCACGCCGACCCGGGCAAACTACCAGTTCAATCCATCCAGCCGGGCCTTCTCGCTGCTGGGTGACATGACCGAAGCGGTCTTTACGGGAACACAAACCGGCGACAATCAGAATCCTTTGGACAACTAAGACTTCTTTGTACGGCAGCAATATCTCGATTTTCTCGGTCGCGAACCAGAGCACGGTGGATGGCTGTATTGGACCGATGAAATCACTCGCTGTGCCGGGGACGAAGCCTGCCGGTATGGGCGGACGATCGATGTAAGTGCAGCTTTTTTCCGGTCTGATGAGTTTCAGCAAAGCGGAAGTTTTGTCTACAGGCTATATACCGCAGGCCTGGGCCGGCAATTGTCGTTCGCCGAATTCACAACTGATAGAAGCCAGGTCCTGGGCGGACCCAATCTGGAGCAGAGCAAAGACAACTTCACGCGCAGTTTTGTCAGGCGTCCGGAGTTTGTCGAGCGGTATGGCAATGCTGATACGAGTGAGAATTTTGTCGATGCAATAATTCATGGTTTGCAGACGTGGTCCAATATAGATCTCTCGAGCCAGCGGGGCGCTCTCCTGGATGCATATAATAGTGGGCTGAACCAGGACGACAGCCGCCGGTTGGTATTGCGCCTGGTGATCCAAGATGTTGGGTTCCTGCAAGCTGAATACAACCGTTCGTTTGTGCTAATGCAGTACTTCGGGTATTTGCAGCGAGATCCTGACGTCGGAGGCTACGAATTTTGGCTCGATGTGATCAACAACCGCGAACCAAACAACTACCGAGGCATGGTCTTGCGCGTTCGTCACGTCGGCAGAATACCAGCGCCGCTTCAGCTCGCTGGTGACTCGAAGTAATGACGAATGCGGACAATGAGCTTTACCGCGCAGGCTCTCAGGATGGGAAGCGGGCAAGGCAGGCTTCAGGATAGGAAGGGGGTCAAGTTTCAGACTGCCGCCGCCCCCGCTGACTTCAAGAGCCACTCATCTTGAAATAAATCACTCAACTGCAGCAGTTTCTCAGATCGGCTGCCACTTCTTGAATGCCAATCAACATGGCAACAAAGAATCCATTCGAGTGGCTATTTCATGTTGAGTGCCATTCAATGTTGAGCGGGGGCGGCGGCAGACTGAAACTTGACGCGTTCCTGTCCTGAAGCCTGCCTTGCCCCCTTCCCTACCTGAGAGATTTCTTAACCTGACGCCTGCCTTGCCCGCCTTCTTAACCTGAGAGCTTGCCTCGCTCCTTCCTAAGGGTTTTCCTAAGCTGGAAATTTGTTTGAGCTTGAGCCTTCGGCGACTTAATCAATGATAAACTAGGGCGCTAAGCACCGTTTCTTATCCCAGAACTTGAGGAAGAGGCCCTATGCGTTTGAAAAATCGCGTTCTTGTCCCCTGTCTGCTTGCTCTTGTGTTTACGCCGGCGGCGAGAGTCGTCAGCGCGCAGGGCATGCCAGCATCCTCGGCAGCAACAAAGGACGAAACACCTCCGAGCTTTGATAAGGCGTTCGAACGGTTGGAGTGGCGCAGTATCGGACCCGCCAATATGGGAGGACGCATAGCCGATGTTGAAGGAGTGCCGGGTGAGCCAAATATCGTCTACGTGGCGAGCGCTTCAGGCGGACTCTGGAAAACTACAAACGCTGGCGTGACGTGGAAACCGATTTTCGAGCGACAGGGCACATTGTCCATTGGGGACATCGCGCTCGCGCCTGGGAATCCGGACGTCGTCTGGGTGGGGACTGGCGAATCCAACGTACGCAATAGCGTTTCTTTTGGTGACGGGGTGTACAAGTCAACCGATGGCGGCAAGACCTGGCAGAACATGGGGCTTAAAGAGAGTGAACACATTTCCGCCATCGCCATCAATCCGCAAAACACCGACATCGTTTACGTAGGCGCACTGGGTCATGCTTTTGGACCCAACGAAGAGCGCGGTGTATTTATGACCACTGACGGCGGAAAGACCTGGATCAAAACGCTTTACCTCGACAATCAACATGGGGTCTCCGATCTGGAGCTCGACCCCACCAATCCCAACATTCTCTATGCCGGTCTTTGGAGCTTTGAGCGGAAGCCCTGGACCCACCGCAGTGGTAGTGAAAAAGGCGGCCTCTACAAATCCATCGACGGCGGGCGCACCTGGAACAAACTCACAAACGGCTTGCCCAAGATAATAGGGCGGATCGGTGTACGCGTGGCGCCCAGCAATCCGACTGTGGTTTACGCAATTGTGGAGGCGAAGGAAGGTACTCTCTATCGTTCTGAGGATCGCGGTGAAACCTTCAAGTTAGTTTCTAAAGATGCGCGCATCGTTTCGCGTGGTTTCTACTACACCCGGGTGCGGGTGGATGCTACCAACGAGAATCACATTTACGCCGTTGCCTCAACTCTTTACGTCTCTGTCGATGGCGGCAAGTCATTCCGCTCAATAACCGGCCGCACTCATATTGATTACCACGCGCTCTGGCTTGATCCAAAAAACCCGAAACGCATCTGGCAAGGGCAGGACGGCGGCATTGCCGTCAGCTATGACGGCGGCGAGACATGGGAATATGTGAATAATATTCCCCTGGGCCAGTTTTATCAGCTTCACGCTGACAATCGCCTGCCCTTCTACTTTGTGATGGGCGGGCTACAAGACAACGGCGCCTGGACTGGCCCAGCGAGAACGCGCGAGCCAGCCGGCATCCTGAATGATGACTGGCGCATGGTGAGTTTCGGTGACGGCTTCTACATTCTAAACAACCCGGATGATCCTGAGGTCTATATCTCCGAGTCGCAGGGCGGCAACATCCTGCGCACCGACCTACGTAACCGCGAGCAACAGGCGGTAAATCCCTGGGGACACGGCAGTGGCGGCGGACCGCCTGTTGGTGAGAAGTTTCGTTTCAACTGGAACTCCCCAATCGTACTCTCGCCACACGATAAGCAAACTATCTACTTCGGCGGCAACGTAGTCTTCAAATCCAGCGACTTCGGCAAGCGCTGGGAGCAGGTCAGTCCTGACCTCACAAGAAATGAGCCAGAGAAACAGACGGATGCAGGTGGACCAGTTTCCTACGAGAACTCAACGGCTGAGTACTACAATACGATCATCAGTCTCGCTGAATCGCCGCTTGAGAAAGGCCAGCTCTGGGCCGGCACCGACGATGGGAACCTGCAGGTCAGTATCGACGGTGGCAAGAACTGGAAGAATATCGCCGGCAATGTCCGTGGAATCGCTGCCAACTCTCCGGTTTCACACGTCGAGCCTTCCCGGACCAGTCCTCAAGTTGCTTATGTGGCATTTGATCGCCACATGTTTGACGACTTTCGTCCTTATATCTTCCGGACACGCGATGGTGGCAGGAGCTGGGAAAATATCGCGGGTAATTTGCCGCCCAACGCTTACGTACAAGTCGTCCGTGAGGATCCCAAAAACCCCAGGCTCCTTTACGCCGGAACCGAGCTGGGTTTGTTTGTTTCTTATTCCGGCGGTGGAGTATGGCTACGGTTGAATCTGAAGAACCTGCCAAACGTATCTGTTCACGACATCCTGATACATGCTCGAGAAAATGATCTGATACTCGCGACGCACGGCCGGAGCGTCTGGATTCTGGATGACGCCTCGCCCATCCAGCAGATGACATCACAGATCCTTGCGAGCAACGCCTATCTGTTTCCAGTAAGGCCCGCACTCCGCTTTACGACACGCTTCACGCGTTATGCTATCGGAGACAAATCTTTTACGGGGACCAATCCCTCATATGGAGCCCTAATAACCTACTACTTGAAAGAGAAGCCTGATGAAAAGGCGACTTTTAAGCTCCAGATATTCGATAGAGCCGGCAAGCTGGTTCAGGAAATCGACAAAGCACCAAAGGAACGCGGGCTCAACCGGATGGCCTGGAACTTAAGATTTGCAGGACCCGAAGTGAGGCGCGCTCCATCCGAGGAAGAGGCAGCCTTTGCTGGTCCGCCCAGGGGACCGCAAGTCCTGCCGGGCAGCTATGCAGTCAAACTCATAGTCGCAGACAAAACCTTTGAACAGCCGGTCCAGGTACAACTAGATCCTACTGTCAATGTCCCAATGGCTGAGCTACAGGCCCAGCTTGAGCTTCAGTTGAGGCTTCGCGATATGCAGTCAGCGGCAAACGAAGCGCTCAAATTCCTCGACAGCGTTGAGGAACAACTCAAGCATGCTCAGACTACAGTGAAGAATCTAAACAAAGAGCCCGACAAGCAACTCCTTACGGCTCTTGAAGATTATGTCAAACAAGTTGAAGCACTACAAAATCGACTGGGGCGAAGCACGGAGGGTTTAGGACTGCCGGGTAGGGCGCAGATCGCAGATAAGTTGGGTGGCCTATTCCGGGCTTTGGATGGTAGCAACGGTGCGCCTACACCTTACCAGCGGCAGTATTTTACGGAACTTGAACCTGAGTTTCGGGCGCGGATGCAAGAGGTCAATAGATTCATCACGGACACCCTGCCGCAGTGGAATGAGAAGTTGCGTGAGTTTAATGCGCCTACGCTCACTACACGAAAATCTTTCGAGTTTTGAGGTAATTTAAGCAACTCGTTATTGATAATGATTCAAGCTGAGACACTTGCAGGTTGAGAAGGGGGCAAGGCAGGCTTCAGGATGGTAGGAAGCCACTCTAGACAATTGCAAGTTGGGAAGGGGGCAAGGCAGGCTTCATGGTAGGAAAGGCTCAAGTTTCAGACTGCCGCCGCCCCCGCTGAACATGGAATGCAAATCAACATTGAATTAGCCACTCAAATTGATCTCTTAAGTGTTAATGCCGATCATTCCATTGAGGATTCTACAGGTGCTGCCAACCTGAGAG
>DATEUF010000306.1:0-5368 GCA_035283325.1 Pyrinomonadaceae bacterium
GAGCTAGGACCTACCAAGATATCGCCAAACGTTCCATCACTACACTCTGCAACCGTAGGTCCAAACCCTATTCCCAAAGAGGCCGGCGAGACATACCGGAGAAACCCGGCGACGCTGTCGAAAAGATACCGACCGTTAAAGAACCCACGAAAGATCTGATCGTTTAAACTGTGGAGCCACTCGCCGCCGAATTTTACCGTGTGATTCCCAGTGATTATTGACACAGTGTCTCGGATCTGCGTGCGCCATAGTAACTCGTCTACAGTGGGTTGAAGGAAGTAGGGGTTTCCGAAGCGGAAGGAAGGCCCTGGATTCATAATTGATAATCCGCCGATTCCTGTGTCAGGCGGTACATTCGACTCCGTCGTGGCGCGCGGCCGCACTTCCCGCGAATAGGTGAAGTGAGCTTCATTCACTTTTGTGGGCGACAGAGTGCTAAAGAGGTTGAAGTTGAGAACGTTAATCTTGGAAGGACCTTCAGTGCCATTCGCAGAGTTCCCGTAAGTAGCAACATCGAAAGTCTGGTTGTCGTTTTTCGAGTAATCAAAGTTATAGGACAAAGCCAGCTTGTGGGAGGAAGAGAGGTTCCAGTCAAGCTTGGCTAAGAATGCAGAGTTTTTGATCGGCCGCTTTACTGGTTGGCCGTCATCCTGATTCAAGCTTGTCTTGAAGAAATTTAAAAGAGCGAGCCGCTGACAATCCGTATTGGACCTGATCAGTCCCTCATTTGCCACGATCGTGGGCGCAGTAACGGGACAGGCCGTGGAACCAGTGGTCTCACTCAAATTTGCTCGCGTTAAGTTTTCGCGAATGTTCTCGTTAGCGAAGAAGAAGAAGGCCTTGTCTTTCTTGATTGGTCCACCGATATTTCCCCCAAATTGCTCACGGTGAAAATCCGTTAGTGACTTGCCGTCCGAGGTGTTCGCGGTCAGCGCTTCTAGCCGCTGAAAGTGAAAGACGCTGCCGTGAACTTCATTTTCGCCGGACTTCGTTATGACATTAATTATGCCACCCGCAGTACGCCCGAATTCCGCACTGGCTCCGGTGGCAACGACCTGGAATTCTTTGACTGCGTCCAGCGGGATATCTATGGCGGCACGCTGGCCACCGACTTGTTCACCAAAGAAACCATTGTTGTAATCGCCACCGTCAAGGCTGACGTTATTGAAGATTCCCCGCTGGCCGACAAAATTGATCTCGTCACCATCCGGACCCTGAACGATGCTTACGCCAGGCGTGAGCGTCAGCAGGTCTTCAAATTTTCTTCCCAGAATGGGCGTATTATTAACCGTAGTCTCATTTAGAGTCGTGCTGGATTCCGTTTTGACTGTATCCACAGTTGGTGCCGTAATAGTAACCCTTTCCTCCACCTGCGAAACCTTCATCGAGACTGGTAGGTTAATCGCCTGGCCGACGGTGAGTTCAACATTCTCCAGCACTGAGGTCGCAAAACCCTGTTTCGAAACCGAGACCGTATATCTGCCGGGAGAAAGCTGGAGCGCTACAAACCTTCCGTCCTCGTTAGTCGTAATGTCTGTCGTAGCGTTTGTCCCAAGATTCTTGATCTCCACGCTCGCCCCTGGAAGGGCGGCTCCGTTAGCATCCTCTACCGTGCCCTGGATCGTCCCAGTCGTGATTTGTGCTTGGCCCAGCCCAATCACGGCCGATGCAAAAGTAATGAGCAGACAAATACCCAATCCTTTGACCCGCACGGCAAAGGAGCGAAGCAAGGCGTTGCGCATAGTTTTCTCCTGTCGCGTATTGAACGTCAGATTTAAGCAGTTCAGAGTACTTAAAAAACCGTGATTTACGGCTGTTGGACTATAACCCAGAGCAAAAGCAGAAACCCCGAAGGTGAACCGGACGCACTTAAAGACCGTCCCACTTAACCATGAAGTGGCGGCCATCTTATTTAAAGATTTCACGTGGTGTCAATGTTTATATCGTTTTGGGCGATATCTGCGGAATCTGTGGATTAGGGTGAAGCCTCAGGCGGCCGCACTCCGGAGGCGGAAGGCCGTGCGTGCAAGTTCATTAAAACGCTCTGGATGCTCCTGCTCCGGCATCATCCGACACTCATCGAATGTTTCTAAAGTCGCGTGGGGATTCAACTCAAGCAGCCGCTTAGCTTTCTCCAGCGGTATGGTAGTGTCCTGCTTACCCCAGACCAGAACCACCCGTTGTTTCAACCGGGAGAATGCGGCGCGCGTGTCGGTATTTAAGTAGCCTGAGAGAAAAGCAGCGATGGCATGCTGGGCGCCTCTCTGGTGGCTGGTTGCGTAAAGATTGGCTACCAGTCGATCGGTGACCTTGGCGGAATCATAGAAGAGGTGCTTGCGTGCATAGTCGCGAATGCTCCGTTCGCTGGCCATCACGTTATAGAACGAGGTGCCAAGTACCGGCGATTGCAGTAGACCGTAAAAGGCCGCCCCCGCCATTCCTGGTCGCAGGTTAAAGGTATCGGATCCGGTCGGCGCGTTCAGAATCATAGAATCGACCAGATCGGGATGTTCGTCAGCGACGCGAATGGCATAAGCAGCCCCCAGCGAACTGGCAATGATATTTGCGGGCGCCCCTGCGATCTCGCGAATAAAGTCGGCGATTAACTCAACATAGAGATCTGCTGAATAGGGAGCCGTCGCGGGCTTATCCGAAAAGCCGAAACCGAGCAAGTCAAGTGCGTACACGCGAAAGTCGCGCGCGAGTTCGTCGAAGTTCTTGCGCCACATGAAACTCGACGCGCCGGCACCTACGCCGTGCACCAGAACCACAGGGAGCGTGGAGCCCTCCACTCCACCCGCCTTGTAGAATACACGGCCGTGCTTCCAAGCGAAGAATCGAGCTTCGCCGCCCAAGGCACTCTCGTCTGGTTCACTGGCGTTTTGCTTGACGAGGGCGTTTACAGCCGCCAAAGCGGCAACACCCGCGCCTCCCGCCAGCAATGTTCTCAAAAGATTTCCGAGTTTGCTCATCGGCAATCAAACAAACGCGAAGTCAAACTGTTCCTGGTGAATAGTGGAATCGCTGTTGACGTCAACGGGGCCAAGATACTCCTCAATCTCGTTTAGCACGTCGCGTTCTGAACCCCGTAGCACGCGGGCTACCTCGGGATGGATTCGCAAAGTCGTCTGTTTGCTCTTGTCGCCGTTAGTGGTTCGCGAGAGCCTGCGAGCCTCTTCGAGTAGTTCATAGCAGATGGTTTGCGGCGACTTGATTAGGCCCGCTCCCTGACAATACTGGCACGGCGCACACAGAGTTCTTTCCAGTGACTGCTTCACGCGCTTGCGCGTCATGATTACCAGACCAAAATCATTAAACGAAAGCACTTTGGTAGGCGACTTGTCGTCGCGCAAAGACTCCTGAAGTGCCTGCATTACCTTGGTGCGGTTTCGCCGTTCCTCCATGTCGATCAGGTCAAGGACTATGATGCCCCCCAGATCGCGGAGCCGGATCTGACGCACAATCTCTTCCACGGCCTCCAGATTTGTGCGTGTGATCGTGTCTTCCAGACGTCCACTACCGCGGCCAACGAACTTTCCTGTGTTGACATCGATAGCAACCAATGCCTCCGTCTGATTAATAACCAGATAACCGCCGGAGCGCAGCCAAACACGCGGCTTAATGGCCTTGTCTATCTCGCTTTGCACGCCAAAAGCCTCGAGAATTGGTTGCTCACGAGTGTAAAGCTTGACGCGCTTCACCATGCGCGGCTGAATGCGGTTGATGAATTCCACAATGCGCTCATATTCGTCTTCTGAATCGACACGAATGGCGGCAAAATCATCCGACAACTGATCTCGCAAGATGCGCTGGACGAGATCCAGATCACGATGTACGAGGCTTGCGGGCTTGGCTTTCTCCGCAGCGGCGCGAATATCCAGCCAGGTGCGAACCAAATAACGCACGTCTTCACGCAGTTCTCTTTCGCTGACGCCGGTGCCCGCGGTTCGCACGATGAATCCTCCAGAAGGAACACTTTCGTCGGCACGGAGTTGCTGGATCAGTTTGCGCAACCGCTGGCGTTCACTATCGGATTCGATCTTGCGTGAGACCCCCACGTGCTCCACTGTTGGCATGTAGACGAGGAAACGGCCCGGCAGCGCGATGTGGGAAGTTATGCGTGCGCCCTTTTTCGCAATGGGCTCCTTGGCAATCTGGACCAGGATCTCCTGGCCTTCGCGCAGAAGATCAGTGATAGCTGGTTGATGACGGTCTTTACGCTGAAAGCCGCGCGAGCCACGACCGTTGTGACCACGTTCACGCGGAGCCGGGTGTGTATTGGCTGCTGGCGGACTGGCTTCTGAAGCTTCGGCCTGGTCCCCGATGTGATCAGCCTCTTCGTCTTTGCCATTGCCGCTGGAGGCCGTTGCGTCACCGCGACTCTGTTTGCTCGACCGGCGCCGCCTTCTGCCCCCGCGACGTGTGGCAAACTCGGCGCGCGAATAGCCGGCAGTCACACTGGCTTCCGCGTCGTCGTAATCCTCTTCGAGAGTCTCGGCAGGTTCCGAATCCGACAACTCAAGCTGCCCGGTCACGTCCTTGCTTGTTCGCCTTTTGGTAGGTTTTTTGGCAGCTCGTTTTTGGGCCGTTTTCGTAGCAGCCTTCTTGCTGGCACGTTTCTTCTTTGATGCTGCGGCTTCGCGAGTTGTCTCAGTTTGCTTCTTTGACCGGCGGCCGGGAACGACCTCTGTCTCCGGCGGTGTACCCTCGTCCTCATCGCTCACGCGCTCAAAGAGGCCGCGGCGCAGCATGTCTGCGTCTGGCTCATCGACGAAGCTTTCCACGCGAGCCGCAACCTGCGTTGGTCTGGCTTGACCAGTGCCTTCAATGAGAACGTCACTGTCATCAACGCGTTGAAACGCTGGATCGGAATAACCGCCGGCGGGCAGTACTGAACCGACTTCCGCAGTGCGAAAATCGTCTTCGAGATTAAACTCGACGGCGTGAATGTGATCGAAAATCCGTTCTTGAAGGCGCGCGTCCTTGAACATCTCCCCAGGGGCCGAGGCTATCTCTTCATCATCAATGATCCTTTGGATGGACGGATCCGCGGCAACAAAAGGTGTGTCGATCTGCTCGCGCGCCGGCCGGCCGGCAAATGTCTCGTCAACCGGCAACTCGCCAGTATCTCGGCTGCGCCCGCGTCGCCGCCCGCGTCGCCCACGTCGCCGGCCACCTTCGGCAGGTTCCGCCACCCTTTCCGGTTCCAACTCGACGGTTTCCCCGGCTTCATGAAGGGGTTCGGCGCGCTCGTGCGTAGCTTCAATCTGATGTTCGCGCTCGACTCGGGCCTGAGCGATCTGCTCCGCGGCCGCGCGCTGCGCTTCCGCGGTATCAGCCTTGGCAGACTTGTCAATAACGATCCGTT
>DATEUF010000307.1:0-8188 GCA_035283325.1 Pyrinomonadaceae bacterium
CAATCTTCCCGTCCAGGACGCCCACGTCCATCTCTCCCTCTTTCTCCGGAGTTACTGTCAGACCCCCGCGAATAATTAAGTCCAGCATTTCTCCCCTCCGTTCCAGTATTAGATTTTCCCGGCTTAACCGGCTGAGTTTTCGCTTAGCGGATGTTGCCGTTTTCAGACTCCTCCCTGCTCAAATGCCTGCGCAGCCCGTAGCACGGTACTCTCGTCGAAGTGTCGTCCCACAAGCATCATACCAATCGGCATCCAATCAACGTGCCCGCACGGGATACTAATCGCAGGATGACCAGTAATGTCGGACGCTACAGCGTTCACGCCCGTTCCGAATGCAGCACGAAAGTAGGTCGGCCAATCCGGGTTTACGGGAATCAGCATAGGCTTCATCGGCGTGGTCGGCATGACCAACAAGTCGGCGTCCGCGAGGACAGCGTCATAAGCGGCGCGCAACATCCGAGCCAGGTTCTGCGCCTTCGAGTAGTAATGCCCGTTATACCGATCGCTCATGTATTGTCCAAACAAGGCCAGCAGCTTGACGGTCGCCGGGAAGTCGTTGGGCCTTGCCCGCCGCGCTCGCCCGTAGAAATCGCGAAGTCCCAGAAGGTAGTGACCCCGCCAGTTGAAGCCCATTCCATCACCACTCACCATGAAGGCCGTCGCGCCTTCCATGTATATTCCATAGGCGATGTGGATGGCGTCGCGGTGCAGCGGCACCGATACTTCCGAGACGGTGGCTCCCAGCAACTCCATTTTTCTAACCGCTGCTCTCACGGTTTCGTCGACTTCTACTTCGGAGGCGCCTTCCCAGCCGAATCCCTCTTGGACCACCGCTATGCGAAGACCTGACATACCGCCCGTGAGCGCTTCAGTGTAAGGTGCGGTTCGAACATGTATCTGCCGGGGATCGAGACCGTCTTCGCCGGCAATCACTTCCAGCAAGAGGGCGGCGTCAGCGACTGTTTTAGTCATGGGCCCAACGTGATCCAGGGTAGGCTCGATGGGGAATATGCCACTGTATGGAACTAACCCGTAAGTTGGCTTCAAACCAACAATCCCACACCAGGAGGCTGGCAACCGAATAGAGCCTCCCTGGTCGCCACCCAGAGCCATCTCAACTACCCCGGAAGCCAGGAGCGCGCCGCAGCCGCTTGAAGAACCACCCGTAGAATAGAGAGGATTAGCGGGGTTCTGCACGGGGTTACCATCACAGGTGTGGCTGTTGGCTGAACAACAAAAGCTCTCGCAAACGGCCTTGCCGACAATTTCACCTCCGGCGTCAAGAATACGGGTGACGACCGTCGCATCTTCATTTGGTATGAAGCCGTCTAGAATAGCCGAGCCATTGCGCAAAGGAATTCCTGCCAGGCAGATGTTATCTTTCAAAGCGATCTTGCGGCCCTTTAGTTTGCCGCTCGCAGCGCCCTTCACCGAACAGCGCCAGGCCCAGGCATTCAAGGGGTTTTCTTGTTCGCTTGGCGCCCATCCGGCGTCGCGTTGGTACTTGACCGGCAGTATCGGCGCTGACATCTGATCAAGGCGTGCGTACGATGCCAATGTGCCATCCCCGACCGCGCCAAGCTGTTCAAGCTCGGCATCAGAAAGATCAAACCCATAGCTAGCGGCGATACGCCGCAACTCGACGAGGCTAGGTCTTACCACAGACACTGGTCGGCCTCCTTTTTAGTGTGTCGTCCGGTTTTCTGCGTCGATTGGTAGTTCGAACTTCGCGTGAGGACCGGCACTGGTAGCGAATGTCAGCTGGCAGTGTATCCGCCGTCCACCACCAAAACGCTTCCGGTTATGAAGCTGCCTGCCTCTGAGGCAAGAAGCAACGCCGCGCCGACGATCTCTTCCGGAGACCCAATACGTCCAAGCGGGATAACCTGGGTCATAGCTTGTACCAGTTCCGGCTTCTGCAAGAACGGTTCGGTCATAGGCGTCCGTAGCGGGCCCGGCGCGATTGCGTTGACCAGGATATTATCCTTGGCCCACTCCAACGATAACGACTTGGTTAGTAGAATGACCCCGCCCTTGCTGGCGGTGTAAGGAGCGCAGTTGTCCCGGCCAACAATACCAAGCTGCGACGCAATGTTGATGATCCGTCCGACCCTCTGACGGCGCATATAGCGAGCCACCTCCTGCGCCAGGAAGAAGCACGCCTTTAGGTTAACGGTTAGGATCGCGTCCCAATCGGTCTGGTTCACTTCATTAGCGGGGCCAGGAAGATTGATGCCCGCATTATTTACCAACACGTCGATTTGTCCTGAGTGTGCGATGATCCTTTCGACCAGGTTTGGTATCAACTCGATATTCATCAGGTCGAAGGCGTAACCATGCAGCCGAGCCCGTTCGTCTGCCCCAACCTGTTTTGCCAGCTGCTCCAGCAACGCTGGGTCTCGCTCGACCGCAGCAACAGTCGCACCGCGCGCCAGGAATGCCCGCGACAGAGAGGAGCCAATTCCGCCACCGGCCCCGGTGACCAGAGTTACTTTTCCCTCAACCGAGAACAACGGATCAGTCTTCATTTGCTTGTTTCGTTAACAAGGACTCAAACCGAGCCTAGAGTGACGCTTCAATATTTTCGAGGACATTTAATACGCTCGCGAACTGCACTGCGATATCATTATTCGAGACTAGTGCGTGGCTGTTGATGATGCGCTGAAGTGTGTTCTCTTCAACTGACAAAGTGTTGCAAAGTCAACTTTCAAATGCATATAAAGAGAGCGATAGAGTTCGAACAACGCCGTATAGACTGCTTGGTTCCTGGGGTTCGGCTCCAGGACAGCTCGGAACTTCACCATCGTCTGGGCGGCATCTGCAAGATTCGCAAAGTATCCGGTGCCCCAGCCCGCGATGATAGCAGCGCCCAGTAAGCCAGACTCGGCAATCTCTGGAACAAGCACGCGGCGTCCGAGTACATCAGCTTTGATTTGGTTCCACACATCGTTGCGGGCGCCGCCGCCAGCCACACGCACCTCTCCAATCTCTGCTCCCATTTCCTGAATCACTTCACATACATCCCTCACGGCGAACGCAACTGATTCGAGCACGGCACGGGCCAAGTGAGCTCGGGTGTGGTTTCCCGTAATACCAAAAAAGACCCCGCGAGCATCAGGATCGAACATAGGTGCTCGCTCTCCGACCAGGTAAGGCAAGACGATTAGCCCCTCAGCGCCGGCGGTAACCGACTTCGCTTCTTCCGCCACTGCCACGTAGGGATTGGTGACGCGATCGTAGAACGCGCGCGAAAACCAATCCAACATGATTCCGCCGGTGGACATCGCTCCGCCGACAATCCAATCACGACCGGTGATATGGGGTATCGAGACCACGCGCTGCTCAGGATCGGAGAGTGGTTGATGCCAAACAATAGCAACGCCTTCGGACGTGCCCGCGGTGTTGCAGAGTGAACCTTTTGAAAGTGTTGCCGTCCCAATCCAGGCAGCGAACGCGTCGATCGTACCAGCTATAACCGGCAGTTCAGCGGGCAAGCCCAGCCTGGCGGCCACGTCTGGTGCCAACGAACCAAAGACCTCACCCAGCCGGCATACACAAGTGGGAAATTTATCAGGCTCCAACCCGATGGCCTCGGTGTCTCGTGGGTCCCAGGACTGTCCAGCCGGGGCAGTGGAAGCCACGTGATGGGTCAGTTTGAAGCTGATGTAGTCAAAGGACTCGAAGACCCATTTGGTTCGAAGATAGTGCGTCGGTTCGTGTCGCTTTAGCCAAAGGAGCCGCGGCAATAAACTGAAGGGAGCGAAAGGGCCCAGGCTTTGAGCTACTTCATCCGCCTCACGTACCGCGCGCTGGTCAGACCAAATCGACGCCGGGCGTACGGGTTCGCCCAGGTCGTTAAGACAGACCAGCGCCGGTGACTGCCCTGCCACACATAGACCCTGTACAAGAGCCGGGTCTACCTGAAGGACTACGTCCTTTATTGCCGAGACACAAGCTGCCCACCACTCCTCCGGCTTCTGCTCTACCCATCCCGGCTGGGGTGACTCTGTGCGGTATTGCACTTCTGCCCTGGCAAGCAGCTGCCCCTCAGCATCGATGACGCCGACTTTTACCGCCGTGGTCCCGAGATCCAGGCCTAAAAAAAGCGCTCGCTTGTTCATGAGGAAGTTAGCGTGATACTTGAAAGAAAAACCACCATTTACGGTTTGACAACAACGCGTTGGGTTTCGCCTGCAGGTTTGGACGCCAGTTCGGAGGGTAATTCGGCGAGAGAAATAATTTTCGAGATCAAGGGATTGAGATTAACGGCTCCGCTCTCAGCCAGCGCCACAGCCTCGTGAAAATCTTTGGGAGTGTGTCCTTCAGTACCGGAGATCGTAATCTCCTGGTAATGCATGCGGTTCCAATCCAGATCGATCATTCCCTTAGGATATAAAGAGGCATAAAAAACAACCCGGCCCGACGGGCCCACCAACGTCAAGCCTTGCTCGCCTGCCTTTTTTGTACTGGCTGCTACTATGACGGCATCTGCGCCTCGGCCCCCAGTATGGTCCTTGACCACTTGTAGAGGGTCGTCGACTGTGGGGTTCACTACGACATCGGCGCCCAATTGCTTGACCAAACCAAGACGCGCCTCATCAATATCGCTGACGATTGTCCTTGCTCCCAGAAGTTTGGCCAACATGGCATGGATTACACCCATCGTTCCAGCGCCAACGATAACGATCGTTTCGCCGAAGGATAATTGGGCTTTCTTGATGCTGTGAATACAGCACGATAGCGGCTCCATGAGGCTGGCTTCTTCCATGGTCACACTATCCGGCAGCTTTAGCACTTGACTCGGCAGCATCGTCGTGTACTCCGCAAACCCTCCCCCGATCATGATGTACCCTGATTGCTTGCGGGGTTTGAACATGTCCACACACAGATTGTGATGGCCTCTGATGCAATAGTAGCAGCAGCCGCAGCGATTATCGTTATCTATGGTGACGCGATCACCGGGCTTTAGGTCAGTAGCAGCGTCGTTAACCCATTCGACGACACCAGCCACCTCATGCCCACCGATAGCCGGGTAATAAGGGAGATCTCCGGAGAAGACGCGTCGCTCCGTGGTGCAAACAGCGGCTGCTTGACAACGGACTAGAATTTCACCCGGCTGTGGTGACCAACGCTCAATCTGCTGGAGCGAAGCCGCTTTCGGCCCAGTGATAACTACCGCTTGCATCAATTCTGGCTTCATGACTTCAATCGAGATTGATTACCACATTCTTGATTTGCGTGTAGTGGCGCAATACCTCAATCCCATCTACTCGGCCGAAGCCGCTCCGTTTATATCCTCCCGATGGTGCTTCCACTCCGGAACCGTAGTATCGATTGATATAGACACTCCCCGCCTCGAGATGCTTGGCCATATAGTGCGCGGTCTTTAAGTTGCGTGTCCACACGGCGGCGGCCAATCCATATTGCGTCCCATTAGCAATCTCCAAGGCTTCATCCTTATCCTCAAAGGTGAGCACCGAGAGGACCGGACCGAAGATTTCCTCCTGGGCGATGCACATCTGATTCTTTACCCCGTCAAAGATCGTGGGAGCGACAAAGTAGCCCCGTTGCAACGAGCCTTCAGTTAACCGTTCGCCGCCCGTAGCCACCGCCGCCCCCTCGGCTTTTCCGATTTCGATATAATTGAGCACACGCTCAAGCTGAGGCTGTGAGATAAGCGGGCCGAGGTCAGGATTCTCTAATCCAGGGCCAACTCGGAGTTGCTTGGTTCGAACAACGAGTTTCTCCAGGAACTCATCATGCACCTGGCGATCCAGAAGAAGACGCGATCCGGCTGTGCAGATCTGCCCTGAAGCGGTGAAGATGGCGAACATTGCCCACATTACTGCCATGTCAATATCGGCATCGGGAAAGACGATGTTGGCCGACTTACCACCCAATTCGAGAGTGACCGGCACCACATGCTCAGCGGCCAACTTCATCACGTGAGTGCCTGTCTCCACCGAACCAGTAAAAGAAATCCCGTTGATATCGGGATGACTTGCCAGCGCAGCACCAGCTTCAGGTCCATATCCAGTGACAACGTTAAACACACCCTCCGGCAGGCCTTCCTCGACCATGATCTCCGCCAGTCGCAGCATAGTTAGCATTGCTTCTTCTGCCGGCTTGAGGACGATGGTGTTGCCTGCCGCAAGCGCCGGAGCGATGGCCCGACTTCCGTCGTAGAGGGGGCTATTCCAGGGAATGATCTGAGCGACGACACCCAGAGGTTCGCGCAGAGTGTAATCTAGATGGTTTCCAGGAACTGGTATGGTCTCTCCGCCGAGCTTATCTGCCAGTCCGCTGTAATACTCAAAGTAACGCGCGGCAACATCTTTGGTAACTAACAGGCAATCCCGCAAAGGAAAACCCGTGTCAATCGACTCGGTACGAGCCAGATCATCCGCTTCCTTGAGTAGGCGCGTGGCTACGCGATGAAGGATTCTTCCACGCTCGCTTGGCTCAAGTTTCCGCCAGGACGATAACGATCGCCGCGCCGCTCCAACCGCCTGATCGACGTCTGCAGCATCGCCACGTGCGACCTCGGCAATTGCCTGACCAGTAGAGGGATCGATTGAGGTGAAGTAATCCCCTGAAACAGGTGGAATATATTTACCGCTTACAAAATGTTCATAGCGATTGGCAACCATCACACCCTGCTCCTTTTGCCAGAGAGGACGGGGATGTTGAATCAAAGGGAATTAATCCCAATGGAATGTTGGGTCGCAGCCAGACCTTCGCCAGGCTTCGTGTAGGCTCGCCGCGGCGGATTGAAGATATCCAGGATCTTAGCTCCAAGCTTCCCAGTCCGTACGCCGTGCGGCGTGTTTGGTGGCGTCTGCCAGAAATCCCCCTTCTGCATGGCCACTTCCTCCCCGTTTTGGATCCGCACACATTCACCTTCAAGCAAATAGCCCCACTGTTCTTCCGGATGGCTGTGGATGCTGGGCTCCGTGTGGGGCGCGATTTCTGCTACCGACAGCATTATTTGATTACTGAAAAAAAGGCGCGTAGTGATGCCTTCGGCGAGCTTACGCTCGATCCCGCCTTCTTCGGATTTGTAATACCAATTGTTTTTCATCCTCACCTCCCTTGGCGATTATTACAGATTCCTATTTTGGCATTGAACAATCTTAGTAGGATTCGATCTGCTTTCTAGTGAGAGGACTTCTTGCAGTTTAGCGCAGGCTTCTGACACTGCGGGAAGCCATCACCTTCAGGCAAGAAAGCCTGATTCACGGAGCCAGAACTCGGTCCTTTTCATTCCCTCTTCCAATGGTATCCGCGGACTATATCCCAGCTTTGTCTGGGCTTTGTTGATGGTATAGGTGCCGTTCTGCGTCCAAAAGCCAACGGCTCGGCGACTGATTTCCGGAGTCTTCCCAGTCAGTTGCGCAAACCCTTCCTGGAAAAACGCTATTAGCCATGCTTTCGGTTTGGAGATTGAAGACAGCGGCTCTCGGCCAAGCATCCGCGTGTAGTAGCCCAGAAAATCTTTCCACGATGTGTTGACGCCGTCGCTAACGATGAACGCTTCGCCCGAGGCGATATCATTTTTGGCAGCGAGCAGAATGGCATCTACCAGATTATCGATATAGACGTGGTTAGACATGCCGTTCCCCGCATCAATCATCTGCAGCTTGTCCGCTTTGATCATCTCCAGGAGCCCAACTGTCCAAAAGGAGGAACGCGGGCCATAGACATTTGCCGGCCGGATGATTACTACCGGCAATCTCTTCGCAAATCTGAGCGCTACTCGCTCAGCCTCGATCTTAGAATCGCAATAGGGATCGCCAGAGGGTTGATAGGGATCTGTCTCCTGAGTGCCTTTTTTGGGACTCACGCCGTAAACGCCAATGGAGCTCAGATGAATGAACCGTATCACTCCGGCCTCCGCTGCCGCCTCGAGCACATTCCGCGTGCCTTCGACGTTCACCCGGTGAAACTCGTCCCGTTTTGCCGTGACGTCATGAATCAAAGCGGCGCAATGAAAGACAATCTCGCAGTCACTCATTGCTCGTCGAATCGCGCCCACATCGTTCACATGACCCTGAACGATCTCCACTCCGAGCGATGCCAGTTGAGTACCGTTCTCAACATTCCTTACCAGCGCCGTGAGCTTGGCGCACTCTTCCTCAACCAGGCGCTCGGCCAGTCGGCCTCCGATGAAGCCAGTCGCTCCGGTTAC
>DATEUF010000308.1:0-4307 GCA_035283325.1 Pyrinomonadaceae bacterium
CCGTTCATTTTAACTATCACGTTCTAATAACTCCCTCCGGGCTTCAGATTGAGGAATAGAGAATACTGACCGCTCGCGACCTTTCCGCTGGGCGCGATTTCTATTTTATTCGCGATACTGAGAGCAGTTGCTTCCGCAGAACCCTTCGGATCCGCAGGCATTGATTGAGGAAACGCGAAATATCATCCAGAACGCTTCCGGTGACTGTGCGAAGTTACTGTCCCTCTACATGTACGAGAATGTCGCCGTTAAATTGGGTATTGCCGGCGATTGAACGCATGAAGAATTAACCCCACTGTGCAAGTCTAAGCCTGAATTCCGAAGTTGAAGTTTGGTTTGTGACCATCTGAGCTTCCTCGAAGCGCTTCAGTTCAGCCAGTTGAAGCCAACTTCGGCGAAGTTGGAAATGCGTAAGCTAAGATCTCATTCATCAGCGAGTTCCGCTCGGCGAGCCCGCCCCAGTCTTTAGAGAGATGAAGCACCTGGCGATGGCCCGAGCGACCGAGAATCGCGCCACAGAGAAACACCTGCGCGCGCAAAGTAGCCGGCCGGCGGTATTGTCTCATTGCGCTCATGCGTTGCATTTCGCCGAGCAGATTGAAGAGCATGAGAATCGCTAGGAAGGCCGCTTCGGTAGCAAAGAACTCTCGCAGGCAAAAGTCGTCAGCCGCCAGATCGTGTTTCAGCTCGGCGATGCGATTCTCCATCTCGGCGCGCTGGTTGTAGTCGCGCCAAATCTCTTCGGTGGCCTCCGCGCGGCTGGTCACAAACAAGCGAAAGGTATAACCAGGCACTTCAATCAGGCGCCGGCCGGCGGCGCCCTTCTGCTCGCGGATTCTTTCGCGCACTACCACAAAACGTCGTTGCTTGATCCAACTCGACAACGTCAATTGAAACTCGCCAACGGCATAGTTTTCATCTAACTGACGCCACTCTTGCACGCGGGCAGCGGCCCGCTTAAGCCAAGGCGTCAGCCGCGCTACCACGATGTACGGCAGCTCTCTTTCTTCCAGAAACTCCAGCAGTTTCTCATCAAAGAAGCCCGAGTCTGCCCGCACCACTCGAATCCGCTGCGAGCCATTCAACTGAGCCAATGCTTCCTTGAGAAATTCAACCACACCCCGCGCCGTGCCACAGTTGCCACTGCGTAGCCAGCCGTGCAATACAAAGTGCGCTTCCGCCAGCACCGCCAACAATGGATGATGACTGGGCCGCCCATGCTTGCGCGGATTGTGCCCTTTGAGCGCTCCCTGCTGCCGCCCATAACGTTCAAATACCGTCGAGTCCAGATCCAAACTGTAACCAGCTTCACGCGCCGGCAAACGCTCGATCTGCCATCCCCACATCACACTGTAAAACTCATAGACCAGTCGCTGCGTGAACCGCTTAAACAGATTCCGCACCGTGTCGTCGGTGGGAAACCGCTTGATCCCCAACAGCAAATGCAGACCGCGATCACCGCGCAACCGGCCCGCATGCGCAAACCGCCGCGCCCCGGCTAACACGGAAAGCAAAAACGCCGTGTACGTATCTACCGGCGGAATCGCATTCGGCGACTTCAACTCGATAGGCATCGCCGCTTTAAGCTGCTCGGCGTACCCCACTTTCTTCAGATACTCCACCAGCACCGCCACCCCGCCATACGGTGTCACCGACCGCTGCGTCTCCCGCAAAACCACTTTCCCTTTACCCAAAACTGCGCTAATTTCTCGTTGCACTGTTCTGTTCCTCCTTAAATTGGTGCTAACCACTTCCAATTTAACTCTTTGGAATGGAACAGTGCTCTTTAATTTCGGAATTCAGGCTAAGCCACCCTAAGGGACTTAGGTGTGGGTGGATCGGCTTTGCTCAGAAGCAAAACTTACGAAATTTGAACCGAACGAGGCGACGCTACTTTGTACTCTTGATAAGGTCGATTGAGGATTCAGAGTTCTAAGTCATTGTGTCGACGGCGCCGAGTGGAGAGTTCACAAGCGTGAGCATGGATTTGCGAGCGTGCTTGTCCTGCTGCATTCTTCGCGCAGCGGCAGTAAGCAACTCCTCCGTGGTTTCGCCATCCTCGGGAAAACAGGCCACTCCCAGACTGATTCCCAGTTGTACCACTTTTCCGGCCTTGACTGAGTAATTCTGCGCTTCAACAGCACCGCGAACACGTTCGCTTACAAATTGAGCCATGGTGGTTGAGGCCATCGGCATGATGGCGACAAATTCATCGCCGGCATAACGAGTTAGAATATCCATCTGGCGCAATTCCTTGCGCACGACTCCGGCAATGGTTGCAAGCACTCGATCACCGATGGCATGGCCGTATTGATCATTGATCCGCTTGAAGTCGTCGACGTCCATGCTCAGTACAGCGAGCGACTCCTTATTCATTCGCTGGCCCTCTGCGATTCGCTGCTCGAGCATCATGTAGAACCCGCGGGCATTCGGCAATTCTGTGAGCGGATCTATTAGTGCGCTCTCTTTTGTTTTTTCGAATGTGAGGGCGTTATTGAGGGCGCTGGACGCATGCTGACAAACTGACTCGAGCAGACGAACGTGCTCGGTTGTGTAAGAAGTTCTGCTCTTCGAATAGAGGGTGATTGCTCCAAAGGCGCCATCCTCGCGCAGCAGGGGAGAAACCAGTACTCCACGATATTGCTTCACGATGTCCTCGGGAAATCCTACGAGATCCAGCTCAGGTGAGGAATTACTCATGGACCTGCCATTAGCAATAACCCAACCCGTAATCCCGTCACCAACACTCATCCGCCGCAGCCGAAAACGTTTGCCATCTTCTCCCGCAGCATGAATGGCAGTGGCTTTTCCGGACCGCTCGTCAACGACGAATATGACGCAGGTGTCAAAAGGAACGATTGCCCGAAGTTTATTAGAAACGAGTGCTACCGTATCGTTCAAATTAAGGGACGAACCGATTGTTTGGGCAATTTCATGTAGCGCAAAGACCTCACGCTGGGCTTCGGTAATCGATCGGAATCCGGCCGCATCGCTGGGAGTTCCCACTACGTCTGGAGCAAGGCCGGCGTCCGGCTTTGTCTTGGTGTGATAATCGCTGGCCGCGGCTTCGGATGCCACTTGTTCCTGAATGTCCTCGGCCGCGATCAACGTGTCAAAAGCTTCAACATGCTCAACAAACCTCTTCACAACATTTGGATCAAAAGCTGCGCCAGCCATACTTTGGAGCAGAGCCAGTGACTCTTCGCGCTTCATGCCCTTGCGATATGGTCGATCGCAACGAGTAGCGTCGTAGAAATCAACCACTGAAATTATTCGAGCAACCAGCGGAATCGCTTCTCCTTTGAGCCCCTTGGGATAGCCGCTGCCATCCCACTTCTCGTGATGGTAGCGAACAATGTCCTCCACCGGATAAGGAAAATTGACCCGCCGCAGGATGTCACCGCCCACAGTGGGGTGAATTTTCATCTTCGCAAATTCAGCTTCCGTTAACTTGCCAGGTTTGTTGAGGATGTATTCGGGTACGGCGAGTTTTCCAATGTCGTGCAGTAGCGCACCTGCAAATAGGGCTTGCCGTTCAGCATCATTAACGTCGAATAGGGAACCCATCTCGGTGGCGTAAATCTGGGTGCGGCGCACATGACCGTGGGTCGTTTGGTCCTTAGCGTCGATCGCTATGGCCAACGACTCGATGGTGTTCATGTGGATGCTGGCCATCTCTTCAATATGTCGCCTTTGTTCTGCTTCAGCGCGCTTTACCTCGTTCAGCCGCTTCTCGTTGAAACGATAAAGCAGATGAACGAGTATCATGATGTGCAGACCCAGCAGGATGAATGGAATTCCCGCGCCCTTGATTGCAGAATAGAAGAGGACGGCCGCGGCGGCGCCAGCAATATGCGTGGTAAGAGTCCAAACAATACTTTCCTGCGAGGGCATGAGATGGGTTTTTCCGGCATCGAGCCTGAGAAACCAGACCGTCGTCAGGGTACTGAGAAAATAATGCAGCACGGCCAGGGTCGAGAGGGGAACAAGGAAAATATTGAGGGGCAGCCCACTCTGCAAACGCAGATTCTCGCTGCCCGCAAAAAAGTCAACGAGCAGTCCGTAGAACGATGCCGAAAGAAACGTGGCGAAAACGGCAATCGCCGTGGTGAAGATGAGTTCTCGCTTATTTGCGAGTCGATAGGCTGAAAGAAACCCGACGATCCCGGCAAGCAATGTGGGCGGACCGACCGTATCCGCCGGCTCAATCGCGTAGAGCATTACGGCCAAAAAGACAAAGGCGTCAGCTACTGATTTGCGGCTCTGTCTAACGCCGTCGGTGCCGGTTACGGCGATGGTGAAATGGC
>DATEUF010000309.1:0-27483 GCA_035283325.1 Pyrinomonadaceae bacterium
CCTGTCGACAATTTCCTCCAGATTGGCACGCCTGGTGTTGAGCGCAATCGACAGGATTAACAGGATTCACCTGAAAGGAAGGGCTGGAAATCTAATAACCTTGTTCAGGTTCTGGCAAAGAAGCAGCTACTCTGAAAAAGATGGCAAGTAGGTCTTATGTACGGCAAAGAAACCCTGCCGTTGATGAGGAACGTATCAGCGTCGCCGCGAGGTGGATAGACAAGGTAATCATTGTCTGCCTTTTTCTGTTTGTCGCCTTCGCACCTCATTCCATTGCTGCAACTCAAGCGGCATGGCTACTGGGATTGCTGTTCTGGTTTGCCCGGTTTGCCTTCTATCCGCGTCCGAAACTGCACAAGTCGCCACTCGACTACGCACTGTTGGGGTTTTTCATTCTCACAGGGCTGTCTTCATTTCTTTCTTACGAGCCGCTTGTTTCCATAGGTAAGCTGCGGGCCGCTAACCTTTTTACAATCGTTTACTTGTTTGCCCAAAACATTCCCTCGCGGCGCGTTCTGCATCTGCTTGCAATTACCCTGCTCGCGTCCTCCGTAATCAACGTCCTCTACGCCGTTGGAGAAAGGGTGATTGGGAGGGGTGTAAAGATCCAGAGCGTGAAGGTGGAAAGCCCGCTGTACGCCGCTGGCGCAAGGGCAGGCGATACATTATTGGATATAGACGGGCAAAAGCTTCAGAACCTCGATGATATCGTTAACGCGTTGTTAGTGCCTGGTCCAAAACCGGTGGTCATAAAGGGTTACCGACATGAGTTGCTTCCAACCTTCAAACTCGAGCGCGGCAAATTCCTGGCTGGTAACACTGCAGCCGAAAAGCTTGGCATAGATAGTTGGTCGAGAGGTCGCGACTGGAGGGCGTCGGGCTTCTATGGCCACTACACGACTTACTCTGAAAGTCTGCAGTTGATTGTTGCCCTGGCGATCGGACTGTTCGTGAGCTTGCCGGCAAAGCGCACGTGGGTTGGTGTGCTATTTCTAGTCACAATCGCTGGCCTGTTGCTCGCCCTGATTCTGACTGTGACGCGGGCTTCCTGGGCCGCCTTTCTGTTTTCCAGTGCCGTTATCCTCATTCTCGGCATGAGGCGGAAGGCTCTCATCATCACTGCTGGCTTCGCGTTGCCGCTGATTATTGCTGGCCTGCTGATACTTCAGCAGAAGCGCAACGTCGGCTTTTTTGACCGGCAGGACGGGTCCACTACCTGGCGTGAAACGGTTTGGCGAGAGGGCTCTAATCTGCTGGTGAGCAAGCCGCGGCACCTTTTGGTGGGCATTGGAATGGATTCGATGAAGGGGCACTGGCGGGAATGGGGAATGTTTGACCATGGTCGGTTGCCGGTGGGGCACATGCACTCGAATATTTTGCAGATATCACTTGAACGGGGAGTTCCAGCGTTAATTGTATGGCTACTACTTCTGGCTCTCTATGCACGGATGCTTTGGCGGCTCAATAAGAGGCTATCAGTTACTGACATTGCCTCCGACATCGGGCAGCAGGCAACAGCGTTTAAGGGTTCTTTTAATCCCGGGCCATGGATCGACCGCGGTATCGTGCTCGGAGCACTCGGTGGTCTGTGTGGCTTCTTCCTGAGTGGACTGGTCCACTACAACTGGGGCGACTCAGAGGTTGTGATGATCTTTTATTTCATTATGGGCCTTAGTTTAGTTGTCAAACGTGAAGGTGATAGGGAAGGCCCAAGGTAATGAGGAAATGTCAGAAAGAATATCTCCGATCCGACAACCGTCAATATATCTTAGCTCCAGAGTAGGATAACTCGCAGTTTTAATGAAACAAACTGTAACTCTTGCCGGTCTGGCCGTCACCAATATTCTTCTAACCTTATTGCTGCAATGGTACGTCGTAACCGAACTCGGAGTTGGAGCTGAAACTGACGCGCTGTTTGCTAGTATGGCAGTGCCGCAGTTGATTCTCAGTATAGTGAGCACCTCACTCACACACGTGCTAGTTCCTCTGTTGACCACGCAAGGGGAGAACACGTTTCAGGAAAACGCTTGGACATTCCTTCTGAGTATTGCTGGGCTATTTGCAATCCTCGCACTGATCTTTGGCGCCGGTGCAAGCTATTGGGTGCCCTGGTTGTTTCCAGGCTTTGACAGAGCGGGTCAAGAGCTGGCAGTAAGATTAACTCGAATCCAGCTAACGGGTGTTGTTCTCACGGCTTCCGTTGCAGTGCTCTGGTCGGTCTCTTACGCCCGCGAGAAATTCATCTGGGTCGAACTCTCACCAGTGCTGGCGGGCGCGGCTGCTCTATTAGTAATGTCCCGGACGCTGCCTCAGTTCGGCATAGTTGCCGCCGCCTGGGCGATCGTATTACGTACAGCGTTGCAAGTGGTGATGCTGTTGCCCGCCTTGGGTTGGCCTAGACCGAGATGGCGTTCGCCCGCGATCAAAGAAGCATGGAGGCGGCTAAGACCTCTGCTACTCGGCGCTTCCTACTATCGGACTGATTCGCTAGTCGATAGGTACCTCTCTTCTCTAACGGGAACCGGCGGACTTTCACTGTTTTACATTAGCCAGCAGATTTATGGGGTCGCGAACTACGTCTTGGAAAAGGCGATTGCTGCGCCAATGGTGCCGTTGCTAGCGCAGAAGGCGAGCGCAGGCGACTGGGCATCTTTTCGCGCGGCTTTTCACCGCCGCCTGTTCTGGATGGGACTGCTAACGATTGCCGGCTACGGGCTTTTCATTCTGATCGGCGAGTCCGCTTTAACATTGCTCATTGGCCGAGGAGGCGTTACCCGAGGGAATGTTCATACGTTATGGATACTGATGATCGCACTTGCGGGATTCTTGATCGGTGGTGCAATGGGACAGATTACCTCGAGCACATTCTATGCAATGGGTGACACCCAAACACCGACGCGGTTATCGGTAATAAACTACACTGTATACATTCCCTTTAAGTTTGTTGCTTTTATGCGCTACGGATTGATTGGCCTGGCAGTTGTCACCACGTTGTATTACTTTGTAAACCTACTGGTACAGATAGTCCTACTCGAGCGCCTCAATCTTAGAAAGATGCACATGCATTCTATGCGCGAGGGAATGATCTGAAACATTTTTGAACTAGATGACAATCGCGGAAGTCCCCGTCGAAGTGAAGTTGGAAGATTGTTCCTGCCCGTTGGGTTGTGCACTGAATGACGAGCGCGTGTTGGTAGGTCGTGATCGGTTGCACGGTTTACCCGGTGAGTTCATTGTGGTGCGATGTCAAGGATGTGGTTTGATGCGCACTAACCCACGGCCTACGCCGGAGACGATTGGTTTCTATTATCCCCAGGATTATGGGCCCTATGTAAATACGACTGTTCTCCCAGGCGAGATTTCGCGCACCCAGGCACTGAAAGATTGGGTCAGAGAAATGCTGCGGATTGATCAAATTGCTCTCCCGTCACTTCCGCCGGGCCGAATGCTGGAAGTAGGCTGCGCCTCAGGATCCTTTCTTCACCTTATGGCGCGAAGGGGATGGCAGGTCCAAGGCATCGAGTTCTCGGAGAGCGCAGCCAACCGTAGTCGCGAACTTGGCTATAACGTTTTTGGAGGCCCGCTGGAGACCGCTCCCGCCCCAGCCGAGTTAGTTGATTTAGTCGTTGGCTGGATGGTCCTAGAGCACCTTCACAATCCGGCGAAAGCGCTAAGAAGGCTCCACTGCTGGACGCGGCCGGGTGGCTGGCTGGTACTTTCAGTACCGAATGCGGGTTCCCGTCAGTTCACGCTTTTTAGAAACGCCTGGTTTCCATTGCACCTGCCGAATCATCTGTATCATTTCACGACCCGGTCGCTGGCGAACGTTTTGGAAGCTGGACATTGGAGAATCGAGCAAATTCTTTATCAGCGAGACGTCAGCCACTTAATTGCCAGCGTGGGATACATGTTGCAGGACACAAAGCGCTTTCCGCGCCTGGCCGATAAAATTGCCCGGTTTCCCGATTGGCAAGGAAAGTTGTTGTTACCTCTTTATCCGCTCTCGGCTCTGCTTGCGTTACTCAGACAAGCAAGCGCTATTACGGTATGGGCTCGTCGGAAAGATGATTAGAGTGACGGCGCTGACGGCCTATCGCGACGATCCGGCTAGCAGGTTTCGTATCCGACAGTTCATCGGACCACTGGCGCATCTCGGGATAGATGTTAGCGAACACTACTTGCCGATCACGCGATATCGCCGGCAGCCACTCGCTTCGTTGGCGATCCTCATGCGTTTGCGCGGCGTGGCGGCGTCGCGGTTTAGCGACATTACCTGGTTTCGGCGCGAGCTGATTCCCGAGCGCTTCACACTGGAACGCTTAACCGGAGGGCGTCGGATCTTTGACGTAGATGACGCGATTTGGCTGCTCCGCGGCTCAGGATTCTCAGAGAAAATTGTCGCGCTCTGCGATGGAGTGATCGCAGGGAACCAGTGGCTGGCTTCGCACTATGAAAAGCTCGGCAAGCAAGTGTGGGTAGTTCCGACTTCGGTGGACACCGATGTATGGGTACCCGCTGCCACCGTGCGGACAAATCGTTGGATCATGGGTTGGATTGGAACTGCTTCCAACCTTCGCTATCTTCAGATGATTGAAGAGCCGCTTGCACAGTTTCTAAGTCAGCATCCCGGCACGCTACTGCGGGTGGTTTGTGATCGCCGACCCGGATTCAGGCAGATCCCCGCCGGATCGTGGGAGTTCATCAGTTGGTCCCCCGGAGGCGAAGTGCAAAGTATGCAAACGATGAGTGTGGGCCTGATGCCATTGGAAGACTCTGAATGGGCTCTTGGTAAGTGTGCCTTTAAAATGCTCTTGTATATGGCCTGTGGTCTACCGGTTGTTGTAAGTCCCGTAGGCGTAAACCGCGAGCTCCTACAGCGCGAGGAGATAGGTTTTGCGGCACTGACACCTGACGACTGGTTTGCGTCATTACACCGTCTGTTTGCTGATCAAGCCCTATCATCTCGCCTTGGTACAGCGGGGAGAAAGCTCGTTGAGGCCGAATACTCGGTAAAAGTGAATGTATTGCGCCTGGCAAAAATCTTTCAGCAACTTTCTTGTAGTGAACGTTGACAGAAGCAGGTTCCGATTTCAGCTCGCCTTTTAAGTTGAAGCACGCCGGCACGTGTTAAACTTGGGGATTGCGTTTTCCGGATTTTGAACCCAGGTTTGAGCGATGGGCTTCGCATTCAACCAAACTCGCGAACGTTTGACGTATTCGAATTCCTAACCTTGATCGCAAAGATTGTGGAAGACCTCCAGCAGCTTCCGTACTGCGCGATCCTTGCTGTACAACGATTCGGCAGCCACACGATTGTTTGATCCGATGGTCTGTCGAAGTTTTTCATCATCGAGAAGGCGTCTCATACAATCTACTAAGGCTGCAGTATCTCCCGGCTGCACCAGAAAGCCGTTCTCTCCGTCCTTGAGAATCTCTGGAACGGCACCGACGCGCGCGCAGATCGCCGGGAGACCACTCGCGTAAGCCTCAAGCAAGACAAGCGGAAATACCTCAACCTTCGATGGGAAGACGAACAGAGTAGCCGCAGCCAGCAATCTTGCTTTCTCGCCGCCTGTTTTTACTCCGTGAAAGACTGCTACTGGATTGAGAGCCGAAGAACTAACGAAGTTCCGCACAACTCTTTCCTCATCGATGGTCTCCGCTACGCCGAGAATATCCACCCGTAGTGACCTACCTTCGCTAAGCAGCAGGGATGTCGCTTTCAGTAATTCAAAGATCCCTTTGTCATCGCTTAGCCGGCCTATGAAGATGATTCGAGCCTCATGGGAATCCGAACTGTAGGACGGGCGAAATTTGCACACATCAACAAAATTAGGAATAACTTCTGTCTTAGTTTTTGCTGTTCCGAACACCGGCACTAGCGACTCTTTTAATCCCTGCGAGAGAAAAATAATTCTATCGAACGAATAGCTGGTTAAGGACAGGAACAAACGGACGATGGCAGATGGGGTCGCAAAGAGAGGTCCACTGCGCCGGCCATGAAAGTGGCAGACTACCTTCGCGCTGAATACCTTTGCTGTGAACATCAAGACAAAGTCACGCAAGTAGCTCCAGTCATAGCAGGAAGCCACGTAAACTATGTGCGGGCGGAAGGAGATTAGCTTCGCGATCAGTTTTAGCCACAGCAGACCAGTAAAGTAGAAGCTGGACGCTTCAACCGTAAATGTCCTCAGCCGCTCGGCAGGCCGACTGGTTAGGTTAAGCACCTCGAGCTTGAACTCACTTTGCAATTCAGAATCAATCAAGTCCCGGGAGATCTGCGCCACTCCACCAACAGGTGGAGGAACTGGCACAAGAAAGAGCGCACGACGCTGTCGCCGTTGTTCGTGATCGAGATTCATCCGTTACCTGCTTATCAAAGCTTCATCTGGGATATAAAGGTCCACTAAGGATAAGTGAGACAAGTCACGCTTTGCACCCGTCTAGCTATGTATATCATTATAGCTGTGGGCAAAACTCCCACTTAAAATGTGCCATGTCGTTAGTCGAGCGGGTCAGTAAGCTGATTAAAAGGTACTAGCAGAGCACCAACGCCAATGAACTACCTTTTTCGCGACCAGTGGTACGATGTGCCGGCCTACTCTCCTTATCATGAATGCTTGCTAGTCTCGATTGAGTACAGTCTACCTCTGATTCCTGTAAAGCCGCTCGATCAGCGCATCATGGAAAACAGCTGGCAGAAGGTCTGGCGCTTTATCCTGGCCGAAGGCCCGCTTAACACGATCAGGAAGGTGCAGTCCAAACGTCTCCAGGAATTCCTCAATGGCGACCATCATGTTGTAGTGGCAGTCGGTAAGATACAGGGGTCGGGCGAGCCGGTTGTGTGTGTGGGGACCCGCCACCCTCGCTCTGCTGGTGTGATGCTCTTTCGTCGTGAACTCACCAAGCCTCTGGCCTTCGTCCCATCAGAAGTCGCATTTGCTCGCGCTGTGGAGGACACAGTAATTGCCCTCGGCTTGCAGCAGTCAAGCTGGGATTCGGCCGCCGGATATGATTTCTATTCAGACCTGGCGCCGCCTCAATTGGCAGTCAATTTCGTTCCGACAATAGTTTCTCTTATCGAGGCTAATGCTCGAGGACCGGCCTCCAGTCTTAATGGCGCTGAAGAGAGCGATGTTGCTTCAAGGTATCATCCGATCCGGCCCCCGGCAGCGGAAGCGCGCCATCAAAGAAAGGTGACCACCGAGGGCGCCTTGGTAATTGGCGCCGGAGATTACGCTCGGACACAAATCATTCCGGCGCTCAAGCGTGCGGGCGTGCCGCTACACACAGTCGTCGATCTTGAGCCGTATTTAGCAGAGCATGTACGACGGAGGTTCGGTTTCGCGCGAGCTTCGACTGACTGGCGTGAAGCGATATCTCAGCCCGAAACCCAAATCGTTATCATTGCCTCTTATCATGATTCACATGCAGAAATCGCCGCAACGGCTCTTAGGGCCGGGAAGAAAGTGTTTCTCGAAAAACCTCCCGCAGTGACACGTGGCGATTTGGCTTGTTTAATGGAATTTGTGGAGACCCCCAATTCCTTTCTTGAGGTGGGCTATAACCGGCGGTTTGCCCCCTTCACGCGAAGGGCAAAAGAATTCATGAGCGAAGCCCCGGGCCCAACATCGATTACATGCTTAGTCAAGGAGGTAGAAATTCCAGACCAGCACTGGTATCGCTGGCCCAAGGAGGGAACAAGGATCACTGGAAACTTGTGTCACTGGATCGATCTGGCGGTCTACTTTTTGGGCGTAAGTTGCGAGCCTTCTGAGATGACTATAACCGGGCCGAATCTGCGCTATGCTGATGACGAAAAAGGCGTGAATGTAGTCTTTCGCGACGGCTCTTCCTTGACGATCATCACGAGCTCTCGGGGCGATGGTACACTCGGTGTGCAAGAGTTTATCGAGATAAGGCGGGGCGGACTAACTATCAAGATCCAAGACTACCGGCAGCTGGTGGCGACAACTGGCGGTAGCATTCTCTGCCGGCTAGGCAGCCTGAGAAATAAGGGCCACTCGGCGATGTATAGGGAATCGATCGCGCGAATGAGAAAGAATTTGCCTGCCCTCTATACGTCGAGGGAATTGGAGTTGACCACGCTGATGACCATTAAGGCGACGGAAATGATCAGAAACGGTAGCCGATCTGCCGCTCTCTGAAAAGCACGTTCTGGCATAGTATCGTAGCTCAAGCCGATAAATCCTCGCCACAGCTCTCATGTAAAGACTGACATCCTCATCGCTTATTGCTATGATTTTTGGTCTTTTTGAGTGCGAGGATGAAACAGGTTCTGCAGAATCAAAGGTCCGGAGACTTGAGCGTGGTTGAAGTGCCAATCCCCACGCTTCAGCGCGGCCGTGTTTTGGTGCGCACCGTCGCTTCGCTGATTAGCGTCGGCACTGAGCGAATGTCGCTTGAGTTGGCTCAAAGGAGTCTAGTCGGCAAGGCAATCGAGCGGCCGGATCTGGTCAAGCAGGTAGTGCAAAAGGTTCAGAGAGAAGGTTTGGTAAGTACCGTTAATGCAGTTAGCGCAAGACTCGACTCAACGAAGGCGCTAGGTTATAGCGCGGCTGGAGTTGTGGTTGATGTTAGTAGTGAGGTAAACGAGTTCCGCGTTGGCGATCGCGTTGCTTGTGCGGGCGCTGGCTTTGCCGCGCACGCGGAAGTGATTTCGGTTCCTCGAAACCTCTGCGTTCGCTTGCCCGAAAGCATTGATTTCGAGGCAGGCGCTTTTGGCACATTGGGAGCAATCGCTTTGCAGGGTGTGCGGCTCATTGAACCCAGCTTGGGCGAAGCCGTGGTCGTGATCGGACTGGGCCTCCTTGGTCAGATAACTGTGCAACTATTGAAAGCAAATGGTTGTCGTGTCTTTGGAGTCGACCTGAACCCAGCCAGAGTAAAGCTTGCTCGCGACCTTGGCGCTGACGTGGCTGTCACGACCGGTTCTGACGTGAAAGGTGCAATCATCGAATGGAGCCGTGGACGTGGCGCCGATGCAGTTCTGATCGCGGCGGCCACATCCTCGAACGAACCTCTGGAACTCGCAGGCGAGGTGTCACGTCGCAAAGGTAGAGTGGTTGCTGTTGGATTAGTGGGTTTGGATGTGCCGCGACAAATATTCTACGAGAGAGAATTGACTCTAAAAATTTCGATGTCGTATGGCCCTGGCCGGTACGATCCCGAATATGAAGAGCATGGCCATGACTATCCCTTTGCTTACGTTCGCTGGACCGAGAATCGTAACATCGAAGCCTTCCTCGATCTGGTGGCCGGAAAGCAAATCAACGTCGAACCTCTTATTAGCCATCGTTTTCCCTTGGAGCACGCCGAGCGAGCTTACGAACTCATCGGCAGCGATTCGACCTCATACCTTGGGATAATACTCAGCTACGATACGAAAAAGGAATTACATCGTAGCCTCGAGTTACGCAATATCGCGGCGGCCGGAAATTCGGTAAAACTGGGTTTGATCGGTGCGGGGAATTACGTTCGATCGACACTGCTTCCCCACTTCAAGTCTGCCGGCGTTGGTTTTCAATCGATAACTAGCGCCTCAGGAATCTCGGCTCAGGATGTGGGAAAGAAATTTGGTTTTGCAAAAGCAGTTGCCAGTTTGGAAGAGATCCTTCTCGATGAGGAAATCAACCTGGTTGTCATCGGCACTCGGCACGACACGCACGCGCAGTTGGCCATTCGAGCGTTACAAGACGGCAAGAATGTGTTTGTGGAAAAGCCGCTCGCTCTGAACGATGAAGAACTGGATAGCGTAATCGAGGCGGCGACAAATTCCAGTGGCCGCCTCATGGTTGGTTTCAATCGCAGGTTCTCTCCACTTGCCCTGGCCGGCAAAGAGGTCTTTGCCGGCCGGGCTGATCCGCTCTCGATTCTGTATCGCGTCAATCCCGGCCGGCTCCCGAGAGAACACTGGGTTCAGGACTCGATTGAGGGTGGCGGAAGAATTATCGGTGAGGTGTGCCATTTCATCGATCTTATGCAGTTCTTGACCGAGAGTCTGCCGGAATCAGTTTTTGCAGAGTGCATATCGAGTCGCAATCACCAGCTCGTGGATGAAGACTCAGTTTTCATTACCCTGCGCTTTGCGGACGGTTCCACTGGTTGCATAGCGTACTTGGCTGAGGGTGATACCAGCTTGTCGAAGGAGCGCATCGAGATCTTTGGGGAGGGCAAATCGTTTGTGCTCGATGATTTTCGCTCTGCAGTGGCTTACACGAGTGGTCGCCAGCGAAAGACCAAACTGAGGCGGCAGGACAAGGGGCAGACGGAGGAAGTTAGAAAGGTCTTTCAGATGGTGCTCGACGGCGCGCCAGCGCCCATCAGTTTGGCGGAGCTGGCCGCCACCACTCGTGCGACGTTTCGCATCAGGGATTCTCTAAGGCTCCGGCAACCCGTAAGGCTGGACCAGTATGGGATTTCTTCCCAGGGGACAGAGTTCGGTGAGTAACACTGCCTTGTCGGCCGCTAACGCGGGCTGATCCTCATTGCACGCCCTTCGCAGGGGGCTTATGCTTCCGGGGCGTTTTGCAGCCTCTTCGGGCTCGAAGAGAATTGTTAGCACTTCGATAACCAAGATTGACAACCAACTGCGCGCGAGTCTAATCTTCTTTATGGGTGTCCTGTTTCTCGCTGCGAACCCAAAATTCTCACAGTATTTCCTACTCCAAATGACCACATCCCCTGAATCAAATTTAGCCGAAGCGAAAGACGCATCTGTGCCTGCTGCGAATGCCGGCGACAAGCGTGCCACTGTGCTTCTGGTTGAAGACGACCGCTCGCTCAGACGCTATCTGGAAGTGGTACTTGAACGAGGAGGCTACGACGTTATCTCGGCGGCTGATGGCCTCGAGGCGATGAAGATTACACTTTCCTCTGACGTCGATCTCGTGGTCACCGATGCAATGATGCCGAATCTTAGTGGCTACGAGTTTGGCCGGTTTCTGCGCAGCAGTCCAAAACTTTCCACCCTCCCCATCATTCTTCTCACGGCGCTGGAGCAGAAGGAAATGGGCCAGGAAGTGAAGCAGTTTGACGCCCTTGTTGCGAAGCCCGTTTCGCCGCAAGAGCTAGTCGACTGTATCGGACGCTTGCTGCGTGAAGCACAGGAAAGCCGCGGCAACCCTCCTCAATAGACTTCGAAGAATAGGCGAATTTTCTAGACTGCCTTGGCACTCGGAGTGCCGATCAGTTCGTCAATTGGAGTGTATGGCAGGCCCTGCGAGGCGGCTACCCCTTCGTAGCTACAGTGGCCGGCGTAGGTGTTTACGCCTGCTTTTAGTCCGGAATCCCGGCTGATTGCTTCGAGAAATCCTTTGTTCGCAAGCTTCATGGCATAAGGTAAAGTCGCGTTCGTAAGCGCAAACGTGGACGTGCGCGGCACGGCGCCGGGCATGTTGGCGACACAGTAATGGAGCACACCCTCCACGTAAAAGGTTGGATTGGAGTGAGTTGTCGGATGCGTAGTTTCAATGCAACCGCCCTGGTCCACCGCAACATCCACGATTACCGCGCCATTGGGCACATCCTTCAGCATGTTGCGGGTAACCAGTTTTGGCGCCGAAGCGCCGGGCACGAGTACTGCGCCTACAATAAGGTCCGCCAGCGAGACAGCGTCCTGGATCATGTAGGCGCTGGACGCGAGCGTCGAGATCTTTGAGAGAAAAATATCGTCCAGCTCGCGTAAGCGCTCCAGGTTGTTATCAATAATCGTCACATGCGCGCCCATGCCGACGGCGATCTTTGCGGCGTTTGTTCCTACAACACCACCGCCAATGATTACCACGCGCGCGGCCGGCACTCCCGGGACACCGCCCAGAAGAATGCCGCGTCCACCACTCATCTTCTCGAGATAGTGTGCGCCCACCTGAATGGCCATCCGCCCGGCCACTTCCGACATCGGCGTGAGCAACGGCAGACCACCGCGTTTATCGGTAATCGTCTCATACGCGATTCCGGTTACTTTGCGTTTGAGCAATTCGGCGGTGAGTTTCTTGTCTGGAGCAAGATGTAGATACGTAAAGAGCAACTGACCCTCGCGCATGAGAGGATACTCATTCTCGATGGGTTCTTTAACCTTTACAATCATCTCCGACTGCGACCAGACATCATTGGCGGATTCCAGAATGCGCCCACCAGCTTTTTGGTAGAGATTATCGTCAAAGCCAGAACCTTCGCCGGCCGACTTTTCGACCACCACTTGATGCTTGGCGTCGGTCAAGGCGCGAACACCCGCAGGCGTCAACCCGACTCGGTATTCGTTATCCTTAATCTCTTTCGGGAGTCCAATAATCATTCTGAGTTAGAGTTCAACCACATCGATTTGGGCACGCTGTAGCTTCCCACTGTAGTCAATGTAAACTGATTTCCATTCAGAAAAGATATCCAGCACCTGAGTGCCGGCTTCGCGGTGACCATTACCGGTGGCTTTTGTCCCGCCAAAAGGAAGATGCACTTCAGCCCCGATGGTTGAGGAATTGACATAAAATATTCCCGTGTAGAGCTCATTCATTGCGTGGAAAGCGCGATTCACATTTCGTGTATAAATCGCCGCTGAGAGGCCGTATCGAACGCCGTTCGCTATTTCAATGGCATTATCTAGAGACTTGGCGGGAATAACTGTGGTGACTGGTCCAAAAATCTCCTCCTGGGCGATCCGCATCTCCGGAGCTACGTCAAGGAACACAGTTGGTTCGATGAAATGGCCGTGGCCGTATTCGCCCCGGGTAAGCTCCTTGCCGCCGAATGCAAGACTGGCTCCGTCTTCGTTCTGGCCAATCTCAATGTAGCTCATGATCTTTTCCACAGCAGCCGCATTGATAACCGGACCCATATCAGTTTTAGGATCGGCGCCATTCCCTACTCGCAGTGCGCGGGCTCGTTCCACCAGCTTCTTGCCAAATTGCTTATAGACTTTCTTATGGACTACAAGCCGGGAAGAAGCTGTGCAGCGTTGACCGGAAGTGCCAAATGCTCCCCATACCGCACCCTCGATTGCGAGGTCTATGTCGGCGTCGTCCATCACCATGATGACATTCTTGCCACCCATTTCCAGGGAACAAATGGCATTGCGCTCGGCACATGACGAGGCGACCAGGCGTCCTGTTTCCGTCGATCCCGTGAATGAGATCAAACGGAGCGCCGGATGGTTGGTCAGCGCGGCACCAACGTTTTCGCCGTGTCCCGTCACCAGGTTTACGACACCGGCAGGGATGCCGGCCTCTTCGCACGCTTTCACGAGATTGTAAGTAGACAGCGGCGTATCTTCCGCCGGCTTCATTACCACGGTATTACCGCAGACGAGAGCGGGAATAAGCTTCCACGAAGGAATTGCCATCGGAAAGTTCCACGGCGTAATTAACCCACATAGGCCGACTGGCTGTCGCACGCACATCGCAAACTTGTCGGGCATCTCTGCCGGCGTGGTAAAACCGTGCAATCGGCGACCCTCACCGGCCGTGTAGTAGGTGCAATCGATTGCCTCCTGCACGTCACCGCCGGTCTCCTTCAGGACCTTGCCCATCTCCCGAGTCATATCGGCGGCGAACCGATCTTTATTGCGAATCAGGATCTCACCAAGGCGGAAGAGGATTTCCGCACGCTTTGGCGCGGGAGTTAACCGCCAGCGATCAAACGCCTCGTAAGCGGCATTGACCGCTGCATTGGCGTCTTCGTTTGTAGAAAGAGGGAAACGCCCAATCACATCGCGGTTGTCTGCAGGGTTGCGGTTTTCGAAAAACTCTCCGGCTTCACTCGGTACCCATTTACCGCCAATGTAGTTGTGATAGGTCTTTGGCGCCTGGCGAGCGGCGCCGCGGGCGTTCTGTTTTTTGGAATTCTTTGCGAGAACTTTCTTTGCTTGAGCCATGACTTGCGAATTTCGGGTTGCGGTGTTGGGTGTTACCAACTCGAAATAGCTGAACCTGCAACCCGAAACTGCTCTTTCTATTGGTAAGTAAACTGCACAATTCTCTGTGTTATGCGATCCAGGTCCCTGGTGTAACGAGATACGTGAAGCACAATAGGATCGCCGGGCTTCAGTCCGTTCAGCACCCGCTGAAAGTCAGCCAGCGTTGTTACCGGGATGCGATTAATGCGCGTGATTACGTCGCCCTCAGCAAGCGCTTGTTGGCCGTTGGGCGCCGTCCGCACTTGTGCCGCCAGGCCATTTGGATCAACTTCCTTAACGTACAGGCCACGTATGCCGGTGAGGTGTTTCTCAGCTATGAGTTGTTGGGTTAGTTCCGCAAGCGTTATGCCAAGGTGTAGCCCGTTCCCTTTTGGGTCACCGGGCTTGTCCTTTGCGCTTGTGGCCTCCTCGCCGCTTTTGAGGGGCATGCTTCCAACCTGCGACCGGGGCCGTTCGCCGAGCACCACGTTAGCTGTGTGTTTTTCAATCTTGCCGTCCACGTCGCGGAGGAAGACCAAAGAGACTGACTGGCCCACAGGGGTCCCCGCCACCTTCTGAATCAAATCCGGCGCGTTGAGCACCTGCTGTCCGTTAAACTCGGTAATAATGTCATTTGATCGTATGTCTGCCTTGGCCGCCGGAGTTGGCTGACCATCCTTTGTCAACTGCACGTCCATAACAATGGCGCCTTTCGCTTCCGGCAAGCCATAGACTCGGGCAAACTCATCTTTTACGGAATCGAGCGTGATGCCAAGATACCCCCGCCGCACTTTTCCCTGGGAAACAATCTGACGGTAAACAAAATTCGCTTCATTTGAAGGCAGCGCGAAACCAATACCATTGTAATCACCGGTCGACGTGGCAATCTGCGAGTTCATGCCAATCACTTCGCCGCGCATGTTTACAAGTGGACCGCCGCTGTTACCGCGATTGATTGCCGCGTCAGTTTGCAGCAAGCGTTGAAAGGTCGTGAAGTAAGGGGTTTCTCTCTCCTTCTTGGAGATAATTCCCGCAGTGACAGTTTGGTCGAGACCAAATGGCGATCCCACGGCCAGCACCCAATCGCCTACCTGGGCCGCATTTGAATCTCCCAGAACCACGGTGGGCAAATCCTCTGACGCATCGATCTTGATTACTGCAACATCGGTCTCTTCATCGATGCCGACGACTTTGCCGCGGTACGAAACACCCGATTGCAAGCCAACCGTGATCGTGGTGGCGCCTTCCACTACGTGCTCGTTAGTCAAAATGTACCCTTTGGGACTGACCAGAAAACCGCTCCCCACTCCGTGGGATGGCCGGCGAGACTGGCGACGAAACATGTCGAGCAAAGGATTGTTTAGCGACTGATCTTCTTTGTCGACATCATCCTTCTCGACTGTCTCGGGCGCGGCAGTGGTTGTTTCAATATTGACAACTGCCGGCTCGACCCGCTTAGCAATCTCCGCAAACGAGGCTGAGAGAGCTTCCGGAGCGTGGGCGATCTGGACATCGTTTTGTGCAACGGTGGGCCGCCCAGAGAGCATGGCCCCGACTCCAATCCCAGCTAAGAGGCAGGCGATTGCCAACGCCACGATCCAGACGCGAAGCTTGCGCAGTATGAGTTTTTCGTTGACGGTTGTTTCGTTCTTCTGAAGATCAAACATAAAACACCACCTTCGGGAATTACCGTGGCCGGGCTCTCTTATTCCCCGCTCGCTACCACGGCGTCTTAGGAGCAGTGGGAAAGGTCTTAAGTATAACTTAGGCTTGAATCAGGGGCAAAAAAAGACGGCAGGCGGCAGGCGGCAGGAGCAGGAGGCCGTCTGCCGTCTGCCGCCTGCCCGTGCCGCTCACGGTCGCAGAAGCACTTTTAGCACTCCCTTTTTGGCCGCCCGCTTCATGGCAATTACGCCCTCCGCCAGTGGATATTCCTCACTAATCAGGCTGTCGACATCAATGGCCCCTCTCCTCAACAGATCCAGAGCGGGAGTGAAACGTCCGCAGCGCGAGCCTGTAACGGTAATCTCGTCAACAACCAGCCGCGCAGTTTCGATCTGGGAAGGACCATGAAACGTTGATTTCAGGACTAGCGTACCTCGCGGCCGCAGCAGATCCAGGGCCATTTCGAAACCACCCGCGGACCCTGACGCTTCCACCACCACATCGAATTCCTTTCTTCGATTCAGAGCTTGTTTGACTGTAGCGGTTTCGATCCCACGACGCTCTGCGATGCGGAGTTTGTCCGGATGCTTTCCAATCAAAAGGACGGACGCGCCTGTTAACGCCAGTGCTTGGCCACATAGCAACCCGAGTTTGCCGTCACCAATTATCGCAACGCTTGTGGAACCCTGTATGGATGTGCGTTCAGTTATTGCACACGCTGCAGCTAGAGGTTCGACGAATACAGCATGCTCATCTGGGATCTTCTCTGGGACTGGCACGAGATTTATCATCGGCAGGCGCAGATATTCAGCGTGCGCGCCGTCACGGCCTACAATGCCGAGCACAGTTCGGCTCCCGCAATGACGTGGATCTCCCGCCCTGCATAGCGCGCATTGGCCGCAGCCTGCGTTGATCTCTCCAACGACCCGTTGTCCAAGGAGAGTGTCGTCTGGGGCCTCCTCAACCACCCCGACAAACTCATGACCAAGCGTTCCCGTGAATCCGGCGTACCCACGCGCGATCTCGAGATCGGTATTACAGATGCCGGAGAGCAGGACTCGGATTATGGCCTCCTGCCCACGCTCCGGTTTGGTAATGTCGCGAACTCCAATTCCTTTGTTATCGACTCGCAGGGCTTTCATTGGAGTAGTCAGTAATCAGTAGCCAGTAGTCAGTTGCCCGTGGTCAGTTGTTAGGGTCCGCGCGGCGGCTCTGCCGCTTCCCTTGCGGTATGCCTATGGCTTACCGAGAAACAGCGTTTTTGAAGTTCGGCTCCGCCGTTGCGGTTTTATCGGTACTATTAAGGCGCTGTCCACATCTTAAAGTAATAAGCTTCGGACGGCGGAGCCGGATTCAAGAGAGCAGCTTCTCGGTAAGCCATAGGCATACCGCAAGGGAAGCGGCAGAGCCGCCGCGCGGACCCTAACAACTGACTACTGACAACGGACCACTGACCACGGACCAGTCTAGAAACTCTTTGCTCGCGTGTAGGCATTCTGCGGCGTCAACACAACTGATTGTTTACGCCCCACAACATTGACATGCAGGCGCCACTCAAAACTCTCTTCACCCGAAACCAGCGCGTGAACCCACCAGTTCCCCTGCGGGACAATAATGGTGGTCTTGCCCTCCCTATCGAGGGTGGCAGCGATTGGTTTGCGGCCTCTCATCCGCTCATTCAAGAAATCGTCAAAGCGTTTTCCTTCGCGACGTTCGGTAAAGTATTCATGGCGCACGGCGACGATGTCGACGGGATACAGTTGAATCGGAATTTCGAGTGAGCTGCTGGTGGGGGTTTGCAGAACGATCTGAAGCGAAGTTTGCTTCTCCTCGCTTTCCGCTTGAGGATCTGTCGCCTTGGGTAATCTTGAATATACGAGCCAGCCAGCAAGCAAAAGTCCAAGCACCAGCGCCAGGCGCAGTAGCATGGTGACGAGCCGGTAAAGAGTACCCTGAGTTGTCACGTCAAATCCTCGAATATGCTAAACGCGTTTCCGGCTCCGGTCAAAACTGGATCTATCAAACTCCGCTTCAGTTGAAAGCTTGCGACAGGAGAAGTAAGCTCAGAAAGGCTACAAAGATTTGCGAGGAAGTGGAGCAAGTGGGCGAAATGGCGAAAGACAAATTTCGTGACGAGTGTGGCGTCTTCGGTATTTTTGGACATCCTGAAGCTGCACGCTTGACGTATCTGGGACTTTACGCGTTGCAACACCGGGGTCAGGAATCTTGTGGCATCGTGGCCTCAAGGAGTTCAGAACTGCGTTTGGAACGCGCAATGGGGCATGTGGCTGAGGCCTTCGATCAGTCGAGGCTCGATCGCCTTCCAGGCGGCAGCGCCATAGGACATGTTCGCTATTCCACCGCGGGAGAGGTTTCAATACGCGAGGCGCAGCCTTTCCTTGTGACGTGCCAGCATGGACAGATAGCCGTTTGTCACAATGGCAATCTGCCCTTTGCCCGCGAAGAGCGGCGGGAGCTGGAACGGCAAGGCGCGATCTTCTCTGCGACATCTGACACGGAAGTCGTCTTGCATCGCGTCGCCCGGTCTCACGCATCCTCTCTGCGCGAAGCCATTCCGGAGGTCTTGCACGATACGGAAGGGGCGTTTTCGATGCTCTTCTTAACATCGTCGGAATTGATCGCCGTCCGTGACCCGCGTGGCTTTCGTCCTTTGGCTCTGGGACGCTTAGGTGATGCATGGGTCGTTGCGTCTGAGACGTGTGCCTTTGATCTAATTGATGCAAAGTATGTGCGAGATGTCGAGCCTGGCGAGATGCTTATCGTGGATGAGCAAGGTCTACGTTGCAGTCATCCACTCAAACAACAGCAACACGCGATGTGCCTCTTTGAGCACGTCTATTTTGCCCGTCCTGATTCCCTTATCTACGGTCGCTCAGTCAATGAAACGCGTCACAAGATGGGCCGGAAGCTCGCCTTAGAGCAACCGGCTGACGCTGACCTCGTGGTGCCCGTCCCCGATTCTGGCGTTGCCGCAGCGATCGGATATGCCGCTGAGAGCGGTATCAGTTTCCGCTTCGGCCTGATGAGAAATCACTACGTGGGCCGAACCTTTATTGAACCGAAGCAGGCCATCCGCTCCTTTGGCGTACGCATAAAGTTGAATCCTGTGCGCGACCTGATTCAGGGTCGACGGGTAATTCTGATTGACGACTCTATTGTCCGAGGCACTACCTCGAAAAAGATTGTGGGGATGGTGCGCGAGGCTGGGGCCAGGGAGATCCACGTGCGCATTAGTTGTCCGCCCACCATCAGTCCCTGCTACTACGGTATTGACACGCCAAACAAGTCAGAACTGATAGCGGCGCAGATGTCAGTTGATGAGATTTGCCGATTCATTGAAGCCGACTCGCTCGGTTACCTGTCGCTGGAAGGGATGATTGAGGCGATTGGCATTAACGCTGATTCTGCTTGTGTCGCATGCTGGAACGAGAAATACCCCACGCGCATCACTCAGGAGGCTGAAACCATGTGGGAGCGGGACCGCGAGGTGGTGACCTTTGACGCATGAGTCTTTCGGAGAGGTGGCAGCTTGAGCCGCGCGACACGGGGATGCGGATGTCTGCTTGTCGTGCTGGTGATTGTCTTTGGCGCTGCCGGCTATCTCGGTTATCGGTACGTCTTACCATGGTGGAAAGCAAAACCCCCGGCGCCGTCGGGGGGCGAGCTCAAGGTTCACGTGCTCGATGTTGGACCGATTGAGGGCGACTCTATCCTTATCATCTCACCGGTAGGCAAAAGCGTCCTGATCGATGCCGGAGACGCAGGCAAAGGCAAAGTAATCCTGGAAGCGTTGAAACGGTACAACGTGCAGCAGCTTGATTACTTCATCGCTTCACATCCTCATCCCGATCATATCGGTGGGGCTGACGAGGTACTAAAGGCAATCAAGGTCGTAAATGTGCTCGACAATGGACTCGAACCGGCCGGGTTCGTCAAATCTGACAACCCGGCCAAATCCGCCACGCCGCCCCAAAGAAGTAGTCGGGCGAAAACGGCTGCCAAATCTGGCTCAATTACGCGCTTCTATGAGGAATACAAGGCTGCAGTAGGCCAAACCAGCGCCCATTATGAGAAGGTCGAGCCAGGAAAAACTTTCGACTTAGGAGGAGGCGCAAGGCTGACAGTGTTGGCTCCGAGCGAACCCGTCTTTACCCGGGAACAGATGAAGAGCGGCGGCAATGAGCCGAACGCAAACTCGGTTGCGGTGCGGCTTGACTATGGCGAATTCTCAATGTTGCTTCCGGGTGATGCTGAAGAACAGACAGAGCATCGCTTGCTAACCAAGGACTTGAACCTAAGAGCCCGGGTCTTGAAGGTGGCTCATCATGGCTCGCGATATGCCACCTCCGAAGAGTTTGTGAAGCGCGTTAAACCCGAAGTAGCGATTATCTCGTGTGGAGTCTGGAATCGATATGGCCATCCGGCGCAGGCTGTGCTTGATCGGTTGCAGGCAGCCAACGTGAAACTCTATCGCACAGACTTGCAAGGCGAGATCACCATCACTACACGCGGGAGAGCGAATGACTACGTTGTAAAGACCGCGAAAGAGGGTAGCGAGAACCTATGGGTGGGCCGTGTTGGGCAGAAAGATGATTCGACGCGCGCCGGTTTCGTAGCGTATGGCGATTTTGGACCACCACCGAAGAGCGTGAATCGTAAATAGTGAATCGTGAATCGTGAATAGGGAATGATCCATCCTCAGTCTTACGATTTACGATTCACGATTTACGATTCACGATTCACGATTCACGGAATCTGATAAATGACGAAACCCATCACCTACAGCGACGCTGGTGTCGATATCGACTCGGCTAATCAAGCCACCGCCAGGATCAAAGAACTCGCGCGGCGGACCTTCAATGAGCGCACGCTCTCAGAGATTGGTAGCTTTGGCGGCATGTTTGATGGCGCCTTCCCCGATATGCGGCACCCGGTGCTTGTGGCCTCGGCAGATGGAGTCGGCACAAAATTGAAAATTGCCTTCCTCACCGGTGTGCACAACACCATCGGACGCGATCTGGTCAACCATTGTGTAAACGACATTCTGGTCCAGGGAGCTCGTCCGCTCTTTTTCCTCGACTACATCGCCATGGGAAAGCTCTCGCCGGAGGTTGTAGCAGACGTTGTCGAGGGCATCGCAAAAGGTTGCACTGAGAATGGCTGCGTGTTGCTCGGCGGTGAAACGGCAGAGATGCCCGGCTTCTATATTGAGGGCGAATATGACGTAGCCGGATTCATAGTCGGAATACTCGAGCGGCAAAACACAATCGATGGCAAGCGAATCGCTGCCGGCGATCTCTTGCTTGCACTACCTGCGGCTGGTCTCCATACCAATGGTTACTCTTTGGCCCGTAAGCTGCTGCTCGAAGTTGCTGGCTATAGTGTAAACAGTAAGCTGGAGAGCATCGGGTCAACTGTGGGAGACGAACTCCTCAAACCACACATCAGTTACTTGCGGCCATTGGAAGGTTTGCTTGGCTTACCACTCATCAAAGGACTGGCCCATATCACGGGTGGCGGGTTAACGGAGAACATCCCCAGAATTCTGCCTCAGCGGACTGCTGTTGAGATTCGGAAGGACAGTTGGCCCGTGCTGCCCATCTTCAAACTGCTACAAAAGATCGGGAACATCTCGGAGGCGGAGATGTATCGCACTTTCAACATGGGAGTCGGGATGGTGATCGTGTGTGCCCCGGCTGATGCGGCCACCATTACCGCGCATCTCGCCGAGCGGAAGACGCATTGTTATCAGGTGGGATGCGTTGTGGGTGGCGACAAAACAGTTATCTTCACATAGCGCGCTCGTCAAAATGCCCCTCAAGCCAAAGACAGCACCTACTCGACTCGGCATCCTAATCTCTGGGCGCGGCTCAAACATGGTGGCTCTGGCTGATGCCGTTCGAGACGGCCGCATTCGTGACGCGGAGATCGCAATAGTTATTAGCGACCAGCCCACAGCATCGGGTATTGAGAAAGCGGAAACACGCAGGTTGCAAACACGAGTTGTTGAGCGCCGCGCGCGCAGCCGTGAAGAGCACGAACGGCAGTTGATCGACACCTTGCGCTACCATGAGGTAGGTTTGGTTTGCCTGGCCGGTTATATGCGTCTGTTATCGCCCTGCTTCATCGGGGCATACCCCAACCGCATCCTCAATATCCATCCAAGTCTATTGCCTGCCTTTCCTGGTCTTGATGCTCAGCGACAAGCACTGGAGCACGGAGTTAAATGGACTGGCTGCACGGTCCATTTCGTCGATGACACACTAGATGGTGGGCCGATTGTGGCCCAAAGAATTGTTCCCGTGCGTGATGACGACACGTCGGAGACACTTTCCGCTCGCATTCTCGAGCAGGAACACCAACTCTATGTGGAAGCTGTGGATCTTGTTGTGGGTGGAAATTATGAAATCACGGGCAGGCGAGTGATGCGTAAGTAAACAAGGGGTGAGTCCTTCTCATAGGAAACATGACTCACATTCAGAAGGCGACCTACTGCCGATTCGCAAGTCAGGAAGGGTTGCTTGCACCCGCTGATAAATAACCATCAACTGCAGGATCAGCGGGTGCAAGCAACCCTTCCTGACTGAGGGTTATTAAAGTTGGATGGACAAGTTCCGGCTTGAATGGTTAAGGATCAGCTAGTGCAAGAGCATCTTAAACTCGATTTGTTGTCTTGCTGATGGGCTACCTTCATCCTTCATCCTTTGCCAAGCTGCACGGCGCGCTGAAATGCCGCCCAAACTGCCTTTGAAAGCACAGTGCGCAAGCCACCTTTCTCCATCTGGTAAATCGCTTCTGCCGACGTGCCTCCCGGCGACGTGACCATGTTGCGCAGCTCAGCTGGATGTTTGTGCGATTCCTGCGCAAACTGCACAGAGCCAAGCATTGTTTGCAGAACAAGCTCCTGAGCAACATGCCGGGAGAATCCCATGTGCACCCCGGCATCAACCAGCGCTTCCATCACCAGGAAGATATAGGTTGGACCGGTAGCGCTGAGGGCCGTGGCCATGTCGATCTGTCGCTCATTTTCCACTCGTATTACCTTGCCCAGAGCCTCTAGCATGGCCCTTACTTGATGCTCCTGGGTCTCGCTGATCTCTGAGCCGGCCGTCCAGGTCGTCATGCCCTGACCGATCTGCGCAGGTGTGTTGGGCATGGCCCGCACGACAGCCGGATGGAGTAGTTCCTCGGCAATCGTTTCAATCTTTGCTCCCGCTACGATGGAGACCACCAGGTGCTCTTGATCCAAGAGGCCGCGCAGCTCACTTAACACCTTGCCGAGGCGCTGCGGTTTGACTGCAAGTACGGATATCACTCCCGTGGCTGCAATTTCTCTTTCGGGTTGTTGCAGGGAGATGACGGCGTCGCGATTACTTTCGACCATCCGGATACGATACCGGGCATGTAGTTCCTCGCGGCGTTCCGGGCGCGGATGGCTGCCCACGATCTGTAAGGGAGAGACAAGCTCCTTGCGCAATAAGCCAGCAATGATGGCCTCAGCCATCACGCCACATCCTATAAAGGAGATCCCGGTCTTTGCGAGCGGGCTATCGTTCTGAGCAGGCACGGATCGTTAACGTGGATTCAAACTGAGGTAAGGATAGCGCAGCCCTAACAGATGCGCTACTCTATGAGGCGCAAAGTAGGGGCGGCACTCTTTAGAAACCACTATGAAGGACCAAGCTAGATTCATTACGGCTGTGCCGCCTGATGTGCCGCGATGGCTTGCCTCGCGGTAGCTGCCAAGAACCGACTTGGGCTGCGCCCTTCTGCTTAAGTTCGTCTCAGGGCTAGTTGAACCAAAGGGCTGCTTTATCGCACTTCGGTAGCGAATTGCAAGAACCGCGAAGGAGGGCGTAGCCCAAGCGCTAGAAGCAGCTGATCCCGCGAGGCAAGCCACCGCGGCACATCGGGCGGCACAGCCGTAGCCAAGAGCAATGGTTTCTCTTTGACATCTGCCAGACCGTGCTGGCGGGTGAACTCCGTGGCCGCCCCCGTTCCTGGCGAAACACAACCCTCGAACACAGGGGGGCCACGGAGTGCCGCCCCTACAAAAGAAGACGACAGTTAATGGAGATAGCTGAGAAAATCGCCTACCTGCGGAAGGGAACCGTCGAGATCATCCAGGAGACCGAACTGCGGGCGAAACTCGACCGGTCTCAGAAGACTGGCAAGCCGCTGCGCGTCAAACTGGGCGCCGATCCGACGGCGCCGGACATTCACCTGGGGCATACTGTTGTCATTCGTAAGCTGCGCGCTTTTCAGGACCTCGGCCACACTGCGATCTTTCTAATTGGCGACTTCACAGGGATGATTGGAGATCCCTCCGGCAAGAACACCACCCGCCCTCAGCTTTCGCGCGAGGAGATTAATGTCAACGCTGAAACTTACAAACAGCAGATCTTCAAACTCCTCGATCCGGAAAAGACCGTAATTGATTTCAACTCACGGTGGATGGACCAACTTGGTTCTGCTGGTTTTCTGCGTCTGGCCTCTCATGTGACAGTCAGACAGATTCTCGAGCGTGATGATTTCCAAAAGCGCCTGGAGAGTAATCGCCCACTCGCCTTGCATGAGGTGTTGTACCCGTTGGTGATGGCCTACGACTCAGTTGCGCTCGAAGCAGATGTCGAACTGGGCGGGACAGACCAGAAATTTAATCTGCTTATGGGTAGAAACTTACAACGAGAGTATGGCCAGCAGTCGCAGATCGCAGTAATCACACCTCTTTTAGAGGGCACTGACGGCGTGCAGAAGATGTCAAAAAGTCTGAACAATTACATCGGCATCAGTGAGCCACCGGGTGAAATTTTCGGCAAAGTGATGTCGATCTCAGATCAGTTGATGTGGCGATACTACGAACTATGCACTGATCTCACGCTAACGGAAATCGCCGCGTTAAAAAATGCGGCAGAGAGCGGCGAACGCAATCCGCGGGACATCAAGGCTGAACTGGCAAAGATGATCGTGGCGGATTTCCATTCTCGTGCGGAGTCGAGAGCGGCAGAAGACGAATTCAACCGGATCTTTCGCGAAAGGCAGGCGCCCAGCGAAATCGAAGAACGCACGATTACTCCGGGAGACTGGACGCTGCCGCGGCTATTGGTGGAAATAAAAGCTGCTTCTTCAGTTAGTGAAGCGCGACGGTTGATCGAGCAGGGTGGAGTGTATTTGAACGGTGAGCGTTGTACTGCCGTGAATACAGTTCTTCACTTCTTGCCCGACAAGCCGGCGCTGGAATTGCAGGTAGGAAAGCGGCGGTTCATGCGCGTGAGAATTCGATGAGTATCCTTGACCACTCCGCCAAGGGGTTGAACAAATGTCTGTCACTGCGCTTGCAGCCGAAGACACTCTGATCATTGAAACGCCCGAGCGCGTTCCCCTTCACTTTGCTCTTGCCTCCATTGGCAATCGTTTCCTGGCCTGCGCCATTGATCACGCGGTTCAGGTAGTAGCCCTCTTACTGATGGCCCTCGGTTTCTTCCTGGTCGCAAACTTTACTCCCTGGAGTGCTGAGGTTTCGGAGGCCCCAAAGTGGGTTTATGCGTTACTGATCGTAGTTTTGTTTCTGATCTTCTCCTCCTATTTCGCCTTCTTCGAATGGGCATGGAATGGACAGACTCCCGGCAAACGTTGGCTAAAGCTGCGCGTTATTCGGCAGGATGGGCGGCCGGTGGCATTTTGGGAAGCAGCGGTGAGAAATCTGTTGCGAACGATCGACATGATGCCCGCTCCGTTTTATTCGGTTGGTCTCATATCGGTTTTCGCCAGTTCGCTTGATCAGCGGATTGGCGACATGGTTGCCGGGACAGTAGTAGTGCGCGAGCGTGAAGCCGAGGCACCGGCTTTTGCTAAAGTTTTCGCCGGTCACATCAGCGATCCGGCGCTGCGCCGTGCCTTTGCGCCAGTGCAGTTTACCGCTGACCTTAGACCTCTCGCGGAAGAAGAGATCGAGGTGGTCGAAGTTTTCCTGCGGCGTCGCTGGGACCTGGCGGATGTGCCACGGCAGTGGATGGCCTGGCGCGTGTCGCTGCCAATCTTGTATAAGATTCGCCCAACTTACGAAGTAGCGACATTCACTTATGAAGGGTTCTTGGAGGAATTACTGGCGCGCTATCGAGCCGAACATCGCTTCAAGGTATAGTTGCCTTCGCGCACGACTCGCAAGCAAATAAGGCGCTCAGGTCAGGGTCGCGAATTCGAGATATAGTCTTCGAGAAGTTTTTGCGCTCTTATTCCGGGACTAATCAGCGCCAGGTCTTGCACTCGATCATAGCCACTGAATACTCCGACGACCTCAGCTTTATGGTTGTAAACAGGGCTGCCGGAATATCCGTCATGGCTGACGAGTTTGGCAGACCAAAACTCCAGACCCCGAAAATCGTAGGAACCGTAAAAGAGTCCCTCGCTCACCATCTTGTCTCCTCTGGGACGGGCAATCAAGAGTAACTTTTCGTCCTTCCGCGGATCTGTCTGAAACGCTGGGGCTTTGGTTTGCTTTCTCGATCCGCATATTTCCAGCAAGGCAAGGTCTGCATCCTTGTCTACCCTGATTACGTTAGCTCTGCATCCTTTGACGTATACCTTCACGTCAAGGTGATCTTCAGGCTTGAATCCCAGATTCATTTTCTTAACATCACTCAGCTCTCCCGAGACTACGTGATAGGCGGTCATCACTAATCCGTCACCGACAAGAAATCCGGTTGCATAAGCATTCGGGTTCGCACCGAAAATAACGGAGATGGTGCGGTCCAGGGAATTACTGTTCTTCTTTGCGATCTCCAACTCTAAAGACAACGTAAGGCGTCCTTGTTGTTTCAGCACCACCGATCCGGCATCCTGAGCGGCAGAACCGAGTGCGGCGATGAAAAACAGTCCTATCAGAAGAACGAAGCAGCAGATCGTCTTTTCCATCCTGAGCCTCCTAAGAATTCAAACAGATGTAGGTAATAGTCGCGGACCGCACTATCTATTCAGGAGTCTAAGCGCTATTCGGAGTTGTACTAGAAACCAGAAGTAGAGAGTCTTAGTGCATGAAACAGCCAATCCGGAACCGGGAAGCTCTCAAGATCAGCATAGGTTGAGAAGCTCTCCCTGAAAAATCCACGCACGTTTGTTCTGGACGGGCGCCGATAATAGCGGAGCATTTGACTAAGCGTCAACTAATTCCGCACGCTTCGTAATTGACCCTTGCCGGACCGTTTGTTAGTCTGACCTCTGTTTGTATTTAGTGAATTGGAGAAGGAAGGTTTTGGATGTCTCGTGACGTTTTTATTCTAGGTGGTAAACGAACGGCAATGGGCGAGTATGTCGGCGCCTTGAAGGATATCTCAGCCATCGATCTGGGTGCTATGGCCGCGAGAGCAGCGCTGGAGTCGACCGGCGTGGCGGCATCAGAGATCGATCACACCGTTATAGGCAATGCCCTGCAAACCTCGGGTGACGCCATCTATGGAGCACGTCACGTCGCACTGAAGGCAGGTGTTCCATTCGATCGACCGGCCCTGACAGTTAACCGCCTCTGCGGCAGCGGAATTCAGTCAATCATCTCAGGCGCGCAGATGATCCAACTCGGCGAAGCGAGCACAGCATTAGTCGGAGGCATGGAGTCAATGTCGCAAGCGCCGCATGTTATCAGAGGGGCGCGCGCGGGCTTTGCCCTTGGTGACGGAAAACTCGAAGACAGCTTGGTGGTGGCCCTGCTCGACACATATTGCAACACGCCGATGGCCGGCACGGCCGAGAACCTGGCGCGAAAGTTTTCCATTCCAAGAGCAGAGCAAGACGAATATGCGCTCCGATCTCAGCAAGAAGCTAAGCGGGCCAGGGATGCCGCTTATTTTGCGGAAGAAATAGTTCCGGTTGAAGTTAAGACTCGCAAAGGAAAC
>DATEUF010000310.1:0-19746 GCA_035283325.1 Pyrinomonadaceae bacterium
TTCCTCATGAGTTCGAGGCGCTCGCCTCTGTCCTGTTCTATACTCTCACAGTTTTCTTACCGAATTCTGACGAAATTACTATCTTTTTCAGTGTAGCATGTAGTCCGATCACAACGTTCCTCGGCTGGCCTGGGTGAAGACAAGCGCAGCCGATGTGTTCATTTTCGTTTCCGTTGACGCGACACAGTGGGGTCGAGCGACTATGACATCACTGTGCGCTTCGGGGTGCTTCGCAAGGAGCCGCCTCTGCTGGGCTTTTCCGGCAGCCCGCTGGCGACAGTTTAGTTAACGGCTCTCCGATAACGGCTCTCCGACCGCGTCCTCGCGGTCGGACACGCCCGCGGGGACGCGGGCTTGGAGCTTAGCCCGCTAGCGAAGGTAGAACCTTAGAGGTGCGGCATGAACGACTTCGTAGAACTACGTCGATATATAACCGTCGTCATTCGATGGTGGTGGTTGATCATTGTGGCGGTGGCAGTGACCTCCGCCATCGGTTACGAGGTCAGTCGAAGGCAGCCGCGTGTTTACCAGGCTTCGACAACCCTTGTTGTGGGTCAATCTATCCAGATTGCCAACCTGGAGAGGAGAGACATTGAGGCCAGCCAGCTCGTGGCTCAGACCTTTGCTGATATTGTCCGGCGTCAGCCGGTATTGCAAGGAGCCGTTGAACGGCTGAGCCTGAATGAGACGTGGCAGGCGTTGAGACGACGGGTGCAGGGTAATCTGGTGGAAGGCACCCAGCTACTTGAAATAAGTGTTGAGGCCGACTCGCCGGGCGAGGCCGAGATAATCGCAGATGAGATTGCGCACCAATTGATTCTGCAGAGTCCCACGTCCCAACAGATCCCTGAGACCGATGCCCGCCTGGAGTTCGTGCGCCAGCGACTTGAAAGCTTGGAGGCGAACATCGAAGCAGGGCAGTCGAAGCTCGTGAATCTGGAAGCGACGATGGCAGCCGCGTCGTCCATTGAAACGAAACAGGAGCTGCAGGGTCAAATCGTTGCTATGGAGCGTCTGATTGCCGATTGGCAAACAAGTTACACGCAATTGCTGCTTTTTAGTGAAGACCGGCAAATGCCTAATTACCTGGCCGTCGTTGAGGCGGCTCAAGCTGCTCCCACTCCGATTCGCCCTCGGATTCTATTGAATACGCTCCTGGCCGGCGCGGTTGGCCTCTTTCTGGCCCTGCTCGTGGCGTTCGCCTTCGAGCACTTGAATGACGCCGTGAAGTCGGCCGAGGATTGGGTGCAGGTGGCGGGCGCGCCGGTCCTCGGCAGCATCGCCAGCTACAAGACGCCGCGTGGCGCCGGCCGCCGGCGGCTGATCGTCCAGGCGCAGCCCCGCTCACGCGCCGCTGAGAACTATCGCGTCTTGGCGACCACCAAGCTGCTGTTCTCCAAGAGCGGCGACCGATCGTCGCACGTGGTGTTACTGCGCTCGCTGCTGATCAGCACCTCGCAGGTCGATAATGATATCGGCGAGGTCGAGGTCGCGGCGAATCTGGCCGTCACCCTGACCCAGACCGGCAGCCAGGTTATCCTGGTGGATGCCAACCTGCGCCGCCCGACCCTCGGCCAACTGTTCGGCATCGTCGAGCGAGGCGGCCTGACCGACGTGCTCACCGGCCGGTCCGCACTGCCGGAGCTCGTGTCGGTCGACTGGGCGCCCGGTCTATCCATTCTACCCACCGGCCCAGTGGCGTCCGACGATCCCTTCGAGCTACTGGCCTCACCTCGCGCGGTCAGCCTGGTCCAGCAGTTGAGCAGCCAGGCCGACCTCGTCATCATCCTCGCGTCGCCCGTGTTGTCGTTCGCCGATAGCCTGATCCTGGCGTCATCCGTTGACGGCGTGATGCTGGTGGAGCGCAGTGGCGCAACCCGTCGCAAAGATGCGAGCAACGCGGCTCAAAGATTGCACGCGCTCGGCGCCGATATCGTCGGCGCCATCCTCCAGGAAGGTCGCCACCGCAGCGCGTTCGGCGCGCGCCGTGGCAAGACCGTCCGCAAAGCGGCTGGCAGCGTCGTTGCGGGTCTGCGCTCGCTCAGCGCCCATCTCGCCGGCGCCGTCCTCGACAGCCTGCGCCGCCTCGGCGCGCGCTCCGGCCAGGTGCGAACGGTGAAGCGGTGAAGCCCGCCTCGCTGGCGGATGGCATCGCGGGCGATGGACCGCGCCGACGCCTGCCCTGCGAAGTCCCCGCGAAGTCCCCGACCGAAGGGAGCGGGGACCGAACCCCCTGCTGGGGGCAGGTGGAGTGGGGAGCCTGTCGAAGGGACGGCGCAGGGAGCCAACAAAATAAGAATTACTTTCTCGATCTTGGGACTACTCATTATGGTAGGCTGGGCTACCTTTGTTAAGGGTGCCGCAGACAGTCCCCCCATAACTAACGCCCAACCGCCCAGCACTTTGCTTCCCCCGGGCACGACTGCGTTGAGCCTTACGGTTCAGTCAAGCGAAAACACGACTTGCGCTTTTGGTATGGGGGTCGCACTGCCCTATGATGACATGACACCCTTCGACCAGGGAGCCGGAACCACGGTCCACCAAACGACCCTTCGCAACCTTGATCCCGATCCCAATGTCGTGAACAATGTATACGTGCGTTGTGCCTCACATCCAGATTACGTTCTACAACTGAAGTACCGCAGCTTGTCACAGGCCAATCCTTCTTACCCACGCACCGGTAACCTGTGGGGCTGGTGGGATTTATTTGGCAAGGGGCTGCCTGATATGGCCCGTATCGACCTGTGGTTAGGAGCCGCCCATGCCACTGCCGGCGAGATCCGCGAATTGCGTCTCCTCAACCCCGACATCCGTATCCTGACTAACATCAATGCGGTCGACAACGCCAACTTGCCTGATGATTATTATCTAAAAGACATTTACGGCAACCGACGTGAGGTATGGCCTAATAGCTTTAGACTAAACTTGACCAAGCCATACGTAGCCGAGTACCAGGCACGCTACGCATATCAACGCATGCTGGACAAGGATTTGATGTTTGACGGCGTGTTCTTTGACAACGTCTTTACGACGCAGTCCTGGCGCAAATACGATATCCACGGCAATCGCTTTTTGGTGGACGCTGACGAAAATGGCGTCGAGGATGATCCGGATGCGTTCGACGCCGCCTGGAAAGCGGGCGTATTTCACGAGTTGGAGACGTTCCGCGCTTTAATGCCTCATGCCGTTATGTCGGGGCACGCTATGGACATCACTGAGCCGGGCATTGCCGAAATCTTTAATGGTATCAGCATCGGCTTTCGGACCGCCGACGTGCTTGAGGGTGAGATGATCTTTGCGGATTTATGGGATGACTACCACGCCTGGCACGCGATGGCCCGGCAGCCGCACGTGACCATGATTGAATCGTCCCCACCCGACCAGATCGCTTACGGTTACGATTACTCACCCTGGAACAAGATACCGCCCTCGACGTTGGAGTTTGCTCGCACCTACTACCCCTACGTCCGCTTTGGTTTGGCCCTGACATTGATGAATGATGGTTACTTTGCGCATGAATTCGGCGATACCTGGCACGGCAATGATTGGTGGTACGATGAGTTAAACTTTGAATTAGGTTATCCTCTTGGGCCGGCTGAACGGGTTGATCTCGGTCTCCCCCCTGGTGAAGATCAGATAGTAAACGGTGGCTTCGAAGCCGCGATCAGCGATCCTTGGCGCTTCCTGGTCAATGAAATCGAGGGGAATAGCGCCACACTCTCGCGTGACACAACGGATAAGGCCGTTGGCGCTGCCTCGGCACGGATTGATGTGACCGCTGCCTCCGGCGTGGAGCGGCACATTAGACTGGCCCAGTACGACCGCTCGCTCGAACAGGGTGTGATTTATGATGTGAGCTTTTGGGCCAAAAGCGATACCCAGCGCACGATCACCTTGAGTGCCCAGAAGGGCAGTCCAGACTGGCGCGGTTACGGTCTCTGGCGACACGTGCCCATCGACACCGGCTGGAAGCAGTACCGGATCTCGTTTGCAGCCAATGAAAGTGCCGACGATGCGCGTATCCAATTTCTGGTTGGAGAGACCAGCGGCACAGTTTGGTTGGACGATGTGAGTATGGTTGTGCGTTCACCGGATGTCTATCAGAGGAAGTTTACCAACGGGATGGTATTGTTAAACGGTTCACAGGAGCCGCACGAGATTACAATCGGTCCTGGCTATCGGCGTGTGCAAGGCCAACAAGCGCCCCGCTATGAGATGATCCTAGACGACGGGGAGGCAGCTTTTTCTACTTCCGGCGCCTGGACATCCGTGAAATATGACAGCGGCGAGCTGCAAGCGACCGGACCATTTTATCATTGCTGGAAGGAAACTTGTCGCGAACGCAGTGGCTCTCAGGGCGAAGCACGCTGGGACCTTGAGATTCAAGCGGCTGATACGTACACCATCACCGCGTGGTGGCCCGCTGCTCCCCAAGCGAACACTTGGAATCAGAACGTGACTTATGAAGTAGTCGTCGGGGAACAAGTCGTCGCTTCAGAGACATTCGATCAACGTTCCGGCGGTGATGAATGGCACTTTGTAGCCGAAGTGCCCTTGTCACCCGACAAGATCAATGTTGTACGTATGCACTGCCAGGGTGAGGCGCCTTGCCTCGCCGACGCTTTGCATCTTCGTTCCCAGGCCCGCTATAATGATGGTTCATCCGTTGTGAAAGTAACGCTGCAACCTCTGGATGGCATCGTTCTGGCCCGCCTCAAAGGGCCTGACGTGTATTTGCCTCTCATATTAAAAAGCTGGAGTGTGGCGACAGCTATATCTGGCGATTGGAGTGCAGGCTTCAGCCTGCGAAGGGCCCAGATGTGGCAGCCTGACCCCACTCCGCTTCGCTGCAGGGGCAGGTGAGAGCCTGCCCTGAGCCTGCCGAAGGGCTGCACTCCGTGAATTCGCCAGACTCCAGTAAAAATGTAGAAGGAAGATAGCCATGGGACGCGAGCTAACAAAACGACATTCTGTACTATTCGAGAAAAAAGTGAAAAATCCATTTTCATTTGTTCATGACGTATATAAATCTGGGAAATCTCGCGAACTCGTTTCCTTCATAGTTTGGGAGGTGTTTCATAAATTGAGACTGTTTCGGAAACAGGATTATCTGAAATTTAGCAATAGCGAAGCGTTAACATTAGGGAACGAAAGCTTGAAAGGTTCGGATTTTAGCGAAGGAATAGCTCAATTTTTCAGAAGCCGAGGGCTAAGCATTGTTGGCTCTCATCACAATTGGAAGCTTCTATGTATCAACAACAATAATAAAGAGATTGTTGGATGTCTATATCCGGATGATCGAGACCTGTATAAAAGCATGGATAATGGAGGATCTGTTATTTTCGTCGAGCGATTCCCCGAAGCAGTTAAGTCCATTTTTGTTTCCAGCCAGAACACAATCTTCGTATGCATAAAAGGGGCTGTTTATAAGAGCTCAGATAGTGGTGGCTCATTTAAGAAGTCATTAGATTTGGGTTCTTCAGAAAGTTTCTTCAGACATAATAATGCAATGACAGAAACTCCCGACGGGACATTAATAATTGGGGAATACGGTAATATTTGGGACAAGAACGGCTGGAGGAAACTGGCGTACCTATATTTTAGTTCTGATAACGGAGAAACGTGGGATAGATCAGACTTCCTAATAAAGCAAGGAACTAACAAGCATGTTCACCTCGTCAAGTACAGCCGATTATTTGACAAGATATTCATGGCAGATGGTGATAACTATAAGAAGCTATGGGTGAGTGATGCATTGAACTCATCTGATCTAATGAATCCTAGTAAATGGAAGCCTGTGACCAGATTCCATATTCAAATGGGTGGGTATACTTCCGTTGTGGAAAGTGACGGAAAGATACTGTTTGGGACAGATTATCAAGGCGGGACCAATTTCGTCGTCGAGACAAGCGATGGCAAGAAGTTTGACAAAAGGATCGTGCCAGACCCGTACAGAAGAAGCCCGATAGATAATATGGTCCTCAGGAAGTCGAAGTCAGGGAATGAAGTATGGGCGAATCTACCTTTTTCCACATCCGGCACAAAATGCTTACTCATGTATACGACAAATGGTGGAGAGAGCTGGAACAAAGTCGTTGAGTACAATAGAGCCACGCATAAAGTCTGGCTCATAAGCTCATCGAATGAGATCGCAGACGAATTGTATTTTTCGATTGAGAACTCAAAGAACTCCGATAGAGTCGTATATAAACTTGCTGACCTATAGAGATTATCAACAGGCGCCACGATGCATCCAGCGGTTAACACCCAGCCCATCATCAACGGCATTCCACGGGTAGACACTCTGCGCGAAGAGCGCTCCTTAGTGCTCCCTCTCATCCGGAAACTGTGCCATGTCCTGGCCACGGAGAATATCGCCTACTGCCACTGGAAAAGCAATGATGTTCTTGAGCGATCCGCCAGCGGTGACAACGATCTCGATCTCCTGGTGAGTCGGGCTGATGAGCCGCGATTTACAGCAGTGCTATCTCGTTTGGGGTTTAAGCATGTCACGGCCCAGGCAGAAAAAGAGATGCCGGGTGTTCTAAATTACTACGGTTATGATGCAGAAGCAGATAAATTGATCCATGTTCATGCCCACTATCAACTAGTAGTCGGTCATGATATGACAAAAAATTATCGCCTTCCGATCGAAAGGCTCTACCTTGAGTCAGCCGTTCAGGGCGATCTGTTCAAAGTTCCCGCACCCGAGTTTGAATTCATCGCCTTCGTCATTCGAATGATACTCAAGCATTCAACCTGGGACGTTATTCTGGGTCGTGAGGGGCGGTTAAAGAGCGCGGAGCGACGAGAGCTAGCCTATTTGCAGGCCCGAGTTGACCAGGCGCGCGTTCATGACCTTCTGAGACAACATTTACCCTATATCGATGTTGCCTTGTTTAACGGCTGTATCCGAGCCTTACAACCAGGATGCTCTATTTGGACGCGCATGAAAACGGGGCGACGGCTGCAGACCCGGCTTCAGACAAACGCCCGTCTGCCAGGGCTTAAGGACAGCTATTTGAAGCTGTGGCGTAGAGTGGTTCTGGCCGTTCGCCGGCGCATCTTCAAATCCTCGTCTAAATATTGCCTGGGGAGTGGGGGGGCGATGATCGCCATCGTCGGCGGGGATGGCGCCGGTAAGTCAACAGCGGTGGATGCGCTATATGCCTGGCTTTCGAAGGATTTTCAGACGACTAAGATACATATGGGAAAGCCAGCCTGGTCGCGGACGACAATAGTGGTTAGAGCAATTCTCAGGCTCGGCCAAATACTGGGCTTATATCCGCTAGAGACAACGTATCGAGAGACGATTTATCAGAAATCGCGTGTATCGCCAGGCTATCCCTGGTTGCTGCGAGAGGTTTGTAGAGCCCGCGATCGTTACCAGACCTATGTCAAAGCTCGACGTTTTGCCAACAAGGGCGGATTGGTCATCCTCGACCGGTTTCCTGCCCCTCAGATTCAGATCATGGACGGGCCACTCACCATGCGATTTATTCGTCAGCTTACGGATGGACCACGCGCGGGCCAGTTTATGAGCCCGCATCGAGCCAGTCGATTCGCCAAGGTCTTGGTAAAGCTAGAGGAAAGTTACTATCGTCAAATCGTGTCGCCGGAGTTGCTGATCGTCCTCCGAGTCGATCCGGAGATCGCCGTTCAGCGCAAGACCGATGAGGATGCAGCCGCAGTGCGAGAGCGCTCTACAGCGATATGGGAGCTGAACTGGGAACACACGGGCGCGCACATTATTGATGGCAGCAAATCCAAGACGGACGTGCTGGCTGAGGTAAAGGCTCTCATATGGTCAGAACTGTAAATGTGGAGAGGCTAAATCATCGCGCAATCAAGCAGAAATCTCCGCTCATCGTGGAGCTCGTCGGACTGGCAGGTGCAGGCAAGACCACGCTTGCACGCGCTCTAAGCCAACGCGATGACAAAATCCGGGTGGCTGCTGATCTCGAGCTTCGAAAAAGGGAGCACATGCCCATCTTCGTCAGCCATGTTCCTTCCTTGTTGCCAGTACTTCTGCATCGATGTCGAGCCAGTAGATGGTTCACCTGGGACGAGATTAAGGCCATGGTCTATCTAAAGGGGTGGCCTCGTGTTTTGAGACGATTAGCTCCGAACCATGGCACACTTATTCTTCTGGATCACGGGCCGATTTTTAAGTTAGCCACCCTGAATGCATTTGGCCCTGCAAGGCTCAAAAGCCAAGGGTTTGAGCAGTGGTGGCGCAGTATGTTCGAGCAATGGGCTTTCACCCTGGATATGGTCATCTGGCTTGACGCCCCGACGAATATCCTGGTAGAACGGATCAACGGCCGCAATCAACGGCACGCGGTCAAAGGCAAGTCTGAACTAGAAGTACATAAATTTCTGATGCGTTATCAGACGTCTTATGAGCAGACGCTGGCGAAATTGACAGCTTACGGGAGGCTAACGCTGCTTCGATTTGATACCAGCCAGGCATCTATCGAGCAAATCGTAGACGAAGTTCTGGCGGCCTGTCAATCCTCCCCTTGACCGTTTACCAACGAAACTTTAGACAAACATTACCACAATTCTAACAACTCCACTACGCAGGTCTAACTTCTTTGCCATTAAATTTACTTGACAGTGTGAAATTCGGCTCACCGCGCCATCCCTTCGACACTCCCTTCGGTCGCAGGGCAGGTCTCGGCACGGCCAACGCCGTCGGGGACGGTGGCTTGAGCCTAAATGTGACACTACACAACTCTGCTTATGCTTGTGTTCATCCATATCAATAAAACCGCGGGCCGCACGGTCCGCTACATCCTGCGTAGTTCTTTTGGCGTTCGCCACTGCGAGGTGGAGCCCTGGCACGCCCCGTGGACAGGCCCGCCCTTTTCGACCCATGATCTGCAACGCTTGCGCAGGTTGTACCCCAACCTGGAAAGCATTGGCGGGCATCGCGTCACCGGCTATTCCGATCTGCAGGAGAACGGCACGGAGTTCAAGTATTTCACTTTCATGCGCGACCCTCTGAAGACGTGCGCATCCCGTTTTCAATATAATGTGCAATATCGGGGGAAGAAGGGTCTTGTCTTTGAAGAGTGGATCCAGAAGGATTGGACGCGTAACCACCAAACGAAGCTGATCGCCGGTGTGCCAGATGTAAATGAAGCTATCCGGCTCATTCAAGCCAAGCATATTTTCGTCGGCTTGACCGAGCGTTTTGACGAATCGATGGCATTGTTGAAGGCGCTCATAGCCAACAATTTGAGTATCTCGTATAAGCCGGTGAACGTGTCTCGCCAGAATACCGTGGCAGAAGGCCTGCTCTCGAACGAAAGGGCACGGCAGATGCTCGTCGAAGCGAACCAAGCGGACCTGGAGCTTTACAACTTTGTCAGACAAGAGTTATACCCAACTTTTCAACGAGAATATGGCCCTTCGCTTGAAGCAGATGTAGCGCGTTACCGGCAAACTCGAGACAACAATTTTAATTACTGGAATTTGACCCTATCCCGCCTGAAACAATATATGCTCTACAAGCCGCTGCTTTATCTCAGTCGAAGGGGCGTCAGGGTTGTTTAGGTCAATCACGAGACCAGTGTCGCGCAGGGTAACCACTCAACCGTCATTGCGACCCCGCTGAGAAGCGCAGGGCAGGTGAGCGCTCTTTGCGACGAAGCAATCTCCGCTTTCCTGAGCGCACATGGCTGTCCGTGCAGGAGATTGCCTCGCAAAACTTGCCCTGCCTACACCTGTGGCGCAGGCACAGGTGAGCGGAGTCGAAGGAAGCGCTCGCAGTGACGCGGTCTGAGCAGTTACCGCGCAGTACGGGAATGAATGAGAAGCTCCTATGAGTTTGCGAGAAAAAGCAGCTAAAGGCGTTCTGTGGTCGGTCATCCAAAAGTGGGGAAGGGAGGCTATTTCGTTCCTCACCTTCGTAGCCCTGTCGCGCCTGCTCGCTCCGGAAGCTTTTGGTTTGGTGGCCCTGGCCTTCGTGTTCACATCCTTTATCGACATTTTTCTGGACCAGGGTTTCAGCGCTGCAATTGTGCAGCGCGCCGATCTTGAGCGGGAACATCTCGACACGGCTTTCTGGACCAGTGTGTTGACGGGTATCCTGTTGACAGCAGGCGGCATAGCGGCGTCAGGTTTAGTGGCCACATTCTTCCAAGAGCCGCGCCTGGCCCCCGTGTTGAGCTGGCTATCAATGAGCTTCATCCTGAGCGCCCTGAGCAGCACGCAAATCGCGATTCTGCAACGCAAGTTGGCCTTCAAAAGCCTGGCGGCCCGCTCACTGGCGGCCACGACGGTCGGCGGCACGGTCGGCATTGGCATGGCCGTCTCCGGGTTCGGCGTCTGGAGCCTGGTCGCCCAGAGCCTGGCCAATGGCCTGGCGGCGGTCATCGTCCTGTGGCGAGCCAGTGATTGGCGGCCAGGGTTTAATGTGTCCAGGAAGCATTACAAGGAGCTCTTCAGCTTTGGCGTTTCCGTCGTCGGTAATAACATGTTAAAAGTCTTGGTCCGTCGCTCGGATGATTTTCTAATCGGTTATTTCTTGGGGCCAACTGCGCTGGGTTATTACACCATTGGTTACCGGCTGCTGCTACTCATAATAAGAGTCGTTACAGGAATTATCAACTCCGTGGCGTTTCCAGTATTTGCCCGTATTCAACACCAAGCGGAACGGATGCGGCGCGCTTTCTACAACGTCACGCAGTACACCAGCTTGCTCGCTTTTCCCGTCTTCATGGGGCTGGCCGCCCTGGCGCCAGAATTGGTCCCGGCTCTTTTTGGCGAACAATGGGCGCCAAGCATTCCGGTCATGCAAGTTCTGGCGTTGATCGGCATTCTCCAGTCGGTGCTATTCTTTAACGGCAGCGTGATCAGGGCCTCCGGTAAACCGTCGTGGGAATTCGGTATTATGCTCCTGAATGCTGTGTGCAGCGTGATCGGTTTCTTGCTGGCCGTGCGTTGGGGCATTGTGGCCGTCGCAGCCTCTCTTGTCATTGTCGGCTATTTGCTCGCGCCAATATCCTATATGGCTGTGCGCAGGCTCATCCAGATTAGTTTTAGAACTTACCTGTGGCAGTTTGCGCCATCTCTATCCGCTTCCCTGATTATGGTTGCCGTCATATTGGGATTGAAGTACCTTTTGAGAGATCGATCGTTGAACCTGTACCTGGAGCTGTCTATTTATGTGTTGGCCGGCGCCCTGACCTACGGACTGGTTATAGGATTGACGGCACGCTCCCTCTTCCGCCAGGTGCTGGAACTCGCCAGCCTCGTTTTACCTGGATGGAAATTAGGGAAAAAGGTCACTGCTCAGGCGTCATTGCAAGGAGCGCTGCCCAGCGACGAAGCAATCTCCCACACGGACGGAAATGTTCGCTGATGGGCACTGAGTCGTTACGGAAATAGGGACATATACTAAGATGATAGACGATGTAGCGTCCAAGTTCGTCGTTCTCACGACAAACCGAAGTGGATCAACCTGGCTGATGAGCACGCTGAACAGCCTTCCACGCGTGACAGCCCAAGGGGAATTATTTCTTCCTAGAGCAAGGGTCTCAGAAAGAAGATGGGATTCAGATTTTGCCCGCCCTCGATTTGTTGAGACGAAATCTGAGGGCCTGGCCTTTCGCCCTTTTTCTGTCTTTTCATATCTCAATGCACTATACCGCACGCCCGGCAGTGTTGGCTTCAAACTCATGTACGCCCAACTGGGTCACTATCCGGAGATCTTAGCCTATCTGATTCGGCGCCGTATTCGCGTTGTGCATCTTGTTCGCCGAAATCACCTGGATGTCCTGCTCTCTTACGCAGTGAAAGCGAAGATAGGTCAGGCACATCTGTTATCAGGACAATCCGCGCCCGATGATCTTCGCGTCGAGCTCGGTACTGAAAACCTCATCAGACGATTGGAGTGGCTGCAAAAAAAGCAAAGCCTGGCGCGAAAGCTATTGAGCGGGTGCAGGTTGCCTCATCTGGAGGTTGCCTACGAGGACTTGCTTCGCGACCAGGCTCATTTCCGCCTGATCTTGGAATTCCTTTCCATCCAGCCTGAGGCGCAGATGCCCCAGTCGACTCTCGTCAAGATCAGGAGAGGGGGACAGCGCGATGCGATAAGGAACTACGACGAGGTCAAGAAGGTATTGGCGAACTCGAAGTTCGCCGAGTTGCTTGAATGAGCTTGTTTCAACGGAGAATGAACCTGTGGTGAACCAATCCCAGTGTGTGCTTGGGGGACCCTAGTCATGCGGACTATCGCATTTGCGCTGTCGCTGGTTTTTATCTTTAGCATTCCTTGGGAAGGCGTAAGCCAGCTTCCCGGCCTGGGTAGCGCAGCCAAAGCTTTGGGGTTTGTGGTGGCAGCAGTATGGCTGGCGACGATTATCATGACGGGACGATTCCGCAAACCTAGCCCATTTCACATGGCAGTCCTCCTCTTCGTACTGTGGAATGCTGTTAGTGTTTTCTGGAGCGCGAATCCTCATGGGACTGCGGATCAGGTGATGACATGGGCTCAATTGCTTATATTTGTCTTTATGGTGTGGGATCTTTGCACCACACGAACAGCCTTATTGGCCGGGCTGCAAGCGTACGTCCTGGGCGCGTGTGTAGCCTTAGGTAGTGCGCTTGCCAACTTTGCCTCTGGCAAAGCCTTTTATACGAACTATTCTCGCTTCAGTTCTGGTGACACTAACCCTGACGGATTCGGGTTCATCCTGGTACTCGGCATGCCTGTGGCCTGGTACCTGGCTGGCCTGCAGAGCGCCACCCGAATGGGCCGCTTGCTGAAGTTGGTAAACTACGCCTACATCCCGGCAGCCTTTCTGGGCATTGCCCTGTCCGGCACGCGCACATCCCTGGTTGCCGCCATACCTGCCCTGGCCTTTGGTCTTGCCTCACTCACGCGGCTCCGACTCGCAGCTCGGGTTGCGATTTTTCTGTCTTTGACGGCGGCCCTCCTCAATCTGCTGCCTTATGTTCAGACGTTAGCATCTTTCCAGCGGTTTAGTACGACGGCCGCCGCACTCAGTGAGGGCGATCTCAATCAACGCACATATATATGGCGCGAAGGCCTTGATTCATTTGTAGAACATCCGCTCATAGGTGTCGGTAGCAGTATGTATCGTTCTGTGAACAGCCTGGGTAAGGTGGCTCACAACTCCTTTTTATCGGTCCTGGTCGAGGTTGGGCTGATAGGGTTCGCCCTATTTGGAATGATACTGGCGATGGCAGTAAGCCAGGCGCGGGGCCAGCCTAAGTGGGATAAGCGCTTCTGGCTTACCCTTCTCGCGGTTTGGGCCATCGGCGCTTCTACCCTGACCTGGGAGCATAGGAAGTCAACCTGGCTGTTTCTGAGTTTGATCGTCGCGAGTGCGGCCCTGACCATTCATCGCGATGAGGCTGTGCCGCTGGTTCAGCGTGATAAGTCTGAAGGTCAATTCGTCTGGCAGGCTAAATAGAACAAAATGGTGAATCCACAACAACGAATTGCTATCTTCATGCCTTCCTTGTTCGGCGCCGGTGGGCAGCGCTCGATGCTCAACCTGGCTCACGGCATCGCCGAACGGGGCTACGCCGTGGATTTGGTGTTGGCCCAGGTAGAAGGGGCTTTTCTGACCGAAGTGCGCCGGTCAGTGCGTGTCGTGGATCTGAAGGCGTCTCGCGCCCTAACCAGTTTGCCGGCCCTGGTGCGTTATCTGCGACGTGAGCAGCCTGAGGCTATGTTGTCCGTGTTTGGTTATGTTAACGTCATCGCCTTATGGGCCTGGCGCCTGGCCGGCGTCCGCACGCGGTTGTTCGTGAATGAACAAAACACGGTTTCGGTGGAAGCTGGAAACGCATCTCGCTGGCGTGGCCGACTGACGCCACGGCTCATCAAGCGCTTTTACCCCTGGGCCAATGGTATTGTCGTCGTCTCCCAAGGGGTGCGTGATGACCTCGCTCAATTGACGAACCTCTCGCGCGAGCGCATCACGGTCATCTATAACCCATCGGTGGTGAGATCGGAGGTGCAAGAGAAGGCACAAGCCCCTTTGGACCACCCCTGGTTCAAGCCTGACCAGCCTCCCGTGCTTATTGCCGTAGGTCGCCTGCAGCCGCAAAAAGACTATCCGACGCTGATTCAGGCCTTCGCCCAGGTGCGGCAGACCCGGCCGGTGCGGCTTTTGATTTTGGGGGAGGGAAAGGAGCGGCCGCTGCTTGAGACGCTTATCAAGGAGCTTGGCCTGGAACAAGATGTGAGCCTGCCAGGCTTCGTTATGAATCCCTTTGCCTACATGGCCCGCGCCTCGCTCTTTGTCCTTTCGTCCAGGTGGGAAGGACTGCCCACTGTCCTGATAGAAGCGCTATGCTGCGGCACTCCGGTCGTTGCGACCGACTGCCCAAGCGGACCTCGAGAGATACTGAGAGATGGACAGTATGGTCGGTTGGTGCCGGTGGGGGGGGCAGATGCTCTGGCTCGGGCCATTGAAACGACGCTTGCAGACAAGACACCAAGCCCACCTGCTGAAAGTTGGCAGCCCTACGACTTGGAGAGTGTGGTGAGTCAATACACCAACTTGCTTCTGGGAGAACAGCCATATGTTTAGGTCAAATCGTCCTCTACGCATTTTGCACGTCATCCTGGCGTTAAGGCCGACCAATGGCCAATATAACGAGCATTGTTTGCCAATGCTTGATAGGCGCGAAATCACGATCTGTACCTATTTTAAGTCCGACATCACGCCTCCAGCGGAGATCACCTTATTTGACGGTGATAATTCTCTGCGAGGTTTCTATCGTGCTTCGCGGGCTGCCCTTGAAGAGAAAGAGTATGATGTGATTCACGTCCACACGCCGCATGCTGGGGTGTTATTGCTGATGACGCTTCTGCTGTCTGGTCGGTACAGGAGACTCATACCGTCTACTGTGCATACCGTGCAAAATTCGTTCCAAAACTTCAAATTACGGAACAAGCTATTGTTTATCCCGAGCTTTGCTTTTTTTCGACGGCTGGTCTTTTGTAGCCAGGCGAGCTACGAAAGCTTTCCACGTTTTTTTAAGTGGTTAGGCGGTGACAGAATGCACGTCGTTCAAAACGCTGTCGATCTCGACCGCATCGACAGGGTCGCGAAATTTGAACAAGCCGCTCACTCTGATCAGTTCACCATTGCAACGGTGGGACTCATCAAAATGAAGAACCCGTTCACTGTGTTGGAGGCATTTCGAGAATGTCATGCTCAAGCCAGCAAACTGGTGTTTATAGGCGATGGCAACTTAAGACCTTTGCTCGCTCAGGAGGTTGAAAAGTCAGGCTTGCAGAAACAGGTCAAAATGACTGGCCTGATTGAAAGAGATAGCGTCTTTGAGCATTTCGTGCAGGCGGATGTGTTTGTTTCCGCCTCCTGGGGCGAGGGGCTACCTGTCGCTGTCCTGGAGGCAATGGCCTGTCGCCGTCCGGTGATACTTTCTGACATACCGCCGCACCGCGAAGTAGCTGAAGGTGCGGACTTCATTCCGCTGATCAAGCCGGATGATGTGGCGGGGTTTGCCCGAGAAATCAAGAGGTTTAGAGAGATGACCGTGTCGGAGAGAACAGCGATAGGTCAAAAATGTAGAAGGCTTATCGAGGAGCGATTTAGCCTACCGGCTATGCACGCCGGGTACGAGGAAGTCTACGCTCAAATAACAACCAATCAAGCCCCTTCGCTCTTGGAGACGTAACATGACCTTACCCAACTTTATGATTATTGGCGTGGCCAAAGCGGGAACGACGTCTCTCTACCGCTATCTCGATGAGCATCCGCAGGTCTATATGTGCCCGGTAAAGGGAACCAACTTTTTTGGATATGAAGATGCGCGTGCCTGGAAGTGGGCAGACGAAGGCGATCCACCCTTGCTTCAGCACTTTCAGGTAAAAACCTTTGAGGCGTATGAAGCGATGTTTGCGGGAGCCTCCGGTGAAATCGCCATCGGGGAGGCTTCGCCACAGTATTTCCGTAGTCCTACCGCGGCGCGGCGAATCCACGAATACATTCCGGACGTGAAGTTGGTGGCCAGCTTGCGGAACCCGGCCGATCGCGCATTCTCCGGCTTTCTGATGCGTACGCGAAGAGGCGAGGCCGTGAAGGGTTTCTACGAAGAATTGACGCTGGAAGCGAGTCACGTCAAGGAAGGATTCTACACCAAGCGGATGAAACGATATTTCGATATCTTTCCAAGGCATCAGATCAAGATCTATATCTTTGAAGAATTCAGGAAGGATGCGGCCAAAGTCGTCGTCGATCTGTTCGAATTCCTGAGCGTGGACACGAACTTCGTGCCAGACACGTCCATCAGGCACAATCCCGCGGCGATTCCGAAGCTTAGATTGCTAAACCGCTTGTTTTTTGACCCGACCTTGATCCGCATAGCCAAGTCGGTGCTTCCTGAGAGCCTGCAACGGATGGCCAAACGAGTTCAGGAACAGAACCTGAAGACCGCTCCGAAACTCCCGGCGGAATTGCGAGCCAAATTGCTGGACCTGTATCGCGAAGACATTCTCAAGCTGGAGGCGCTGCTGGACCGGGATCTCTCGATCTGGCTCAATGGAACCTAGTGCTGCGCGGCGGAAATGACCCCGAACGCGGAGCGTGTCATGCTGAACGGAGTGAAGCATCCCGCCCGTTGCGCCAAGACTCTTCGCTGCCCCTTCGCCTCCGCTCAGGGCAAGGCTCAGAATGACAACTGTTGGCTCATTGATGAACTGGAACAGTGTCTGCAAATCGATTTGAGTTGCTGGAGAGAATAAGAAGTGATTGTTGAGTTCATCGGCAGCACTGGGGCGGGGAAGACAACGCTGATCTCAGAGGTTCAGCGCAGGTTGGCCAAAGCAGCCGAGGCGACAACCTCTTTTGATCTGGTCGCGGCTCCGTTGGGCTTACGAGGTGTAACTCACCCGAGCGCTCGCAACTTAATCCAAGAACTTGTCGGGTTGCCCTTTTTTATTGGCTCGCTGAACCGGCACAAAACGTTTGTTGCTTTCGCTTTGAGAATGTTGGCGCGCCAGGCCAATTTCACAATATTTACTCTCAATAATCTACGGAGCCTCGAGCGCAAGATTGGCGTGCACGAGATCATCAGACGGTACAAGCGTGAACGGATCATTTTGGTGGATGAAGGGACGGTTCTCTTAGCACACAATGTGTTTGTTTACTCCAGCGCGTTTTACACCCCTGAGGAAATTGACAAATTTGCCAATTTGATTCCGCTGCCGGACGTCATCGTGTATGTCAGGGTGCCGATGGATAGCTTGATCAGGCGCTCCCTCCAGCGAGCGGATCCCCCCAGGGAGATGAAATCGAAAAATCGAGCGCAGATCGAGACCTATGTCAATCGTGCGGTCACCCTGTTTGAACAACTCGTCAGCGCGGAGAACATTCGGAGCCGTGTTTTGATCGTGGACAATCCCGAATCCGCTGACGGAGGGTGCGAGGCGGCGGTAGACACTATCATCGAGTTCGTTCTAAACAAGGATACACAGCATGTTGATCAGCATTCACAAGCTCATTGAAGAATTAAATGCAAATGGCATAAGATATTGTCATTGGAAAAGCAATTTGTCACTGGCCAAAGCTCTGGCGGGCCAAACCGATATTGATTTGCTTGTTCATCGAAAAGATGCCAGCCTGTTTAGAACCATACTGAGCCAGCACTGTTTCCGACCTGCCCTCACCACAGAGGGTAAGGCTTTCCCATCGGTAGAGCATTATTATGCGCTCGACGAAGAAAGCGGCGTTCTGGTCCATGTGCATGCCTATTTTCGGGTTATCACCGGCGAGAGTTTGAGCAAAAATTATCGATTACCCATAGAAGAAATGCTATTACAAAATACGCGGGAAGTAGACTCTGTGCGGGTGCCTACCCAAAGCGCTGAACTCGTTGTTTTTACTTTGCGGATGATGCTGAAACATACTTCGGCGATGGAACTTGTATTACTTGCCCGATATTGGAAGCAGGTGCAGCGGGAAGTAGAGTGGTTACTGGAAACCGACTCCCGCGATGACACATTAGGTTTTGTCAAGTGCTGGCTGCCATCGCTTGATACCGATCTATTTTCTGAGTGTGTCGCGGCCTTAAGGTCTCGAACGCCCCTTTTTCGCCGTATTCGTCTAGGCCATCAACTCCGCTCCCAACTTCGCCCTTATGCCAGACATTCAATCCTTCGGGCCTGGTTGAGCGGGGTCCAGAAATTTACGGCGATGCTTTATCGGCGCCTGACCCGATCCCATAAGGGCATGGTCCCCCAAGGTGGGGGCGCCGTTATTGCTTTTGTGGGTTCAGAAGCAACGGGCAAATCCACGCTCCTTGCCGAAATGAGAGATTGGCTAGGCGAGCACTTTGCGGTAGAACAGATCCATGCGGGTAAGCCACAATCAACACTCCTGAGCCTTGTCCCCAATTTACTTGTGCCGGCCTTACGCTCTATGCTCCCATCCTCCAGATCAACCCACGTGGAAACGCAATACGCCTCTGAGGAGCAATCGGAGCCATCACGGAGAGATTACCCGCTTATCTTTGCCATCCGTTCTGCCCTTCTTGCCCACGATCGCCGATCGTTGCTCACTCGAGCCTTTAGCCGAGCGGCTAACGGGGCCATTGTGTTGTGCGATCGATATCCCTCTTTGCTGAGCGGCGCCCCGGATAGTCCCCAGTTGTCGCACTTACCCACTTCTCCAGGTCGATATTCGGTTCGCCGCTGGTTAGCCCGTATCGAAGCGCGGCTGTACAAGGAGATACCCCCCCCGGACCTGGTTATCTACCTGAGTGCTCCTTTGGAAGTGACCGTTTCCAGGAATGCCACCCGTGGCAAAAAGGAACCGGAGGATTACGTTCGCCGGCGGCACGCTCGAAGTTCCAGCCTGGAGTTTGGGAATACACCGGTCTACAAAATTAATACGGATCAGCCATTTGATCAAACAGTTCTAGAAGTCAAAAAAGCGATTTGGAGTGCTCTGTAGTCACACACGGATTTCCACGGATTGCACGGATCAGACACGGATTTTGCACGGATTACACACGGATGTCGCACGGATGACATGGATTTGGAGGTCAAGAGATGAGTATGGAAGTATTGAATGAAACAGTTCAGGATGTGCATAGTCAGGAATCATCACTGATGGCCCCTCGCAAGATCCGTGTCTTGTTGGTCGTCACCGGGTTGGGTATGGGCGGCGCCACAAACGTCGTCTTGGACATCGCAAGCCATTTCAATAACCATCCTGACTTTGACATACAGATCTTAACCGGACCAATCCCGGCGGGTCGAACGGATGTGACCCACCTGGCAATCGAACAGGGCATCCCTACTCGGGTTATACCGAGTTTGATTAATCATATCAACCCGATTGTGAATGTGAAGGCGGTTGCAGACATTTGGCGAGTTTTGGTGCAGGAGAAATATGATATTGTGCATACTCATTCCTCGGTCGCCGGAGTGGTTGGAAGGTTGGCGGCATTCACGGCGGGCGTTCCTGTGATCATACATCATGTTCATGGTTGGGGATTGCACGAAAGTATGCCGGGATGGACTCGGATGCTCTATCTGAATTTGGAGCGGCTTTGCGCCAGATTTACGACGCGCCTGATCGTGGTATGTAGACCAGACATTCAAAAGGGGTTGGCTCATCGCATCGGTAAAGAAGGTCAATTCACCTTGATCTACAACGGAATCGACCTGGAAAAATTCCGACAGCCGGCCGACGATCATCAGATGCGTTCAGAGTTGGGTTTGGATCCGGA
>DATEUF010000311.1:0-4016 GCA_035283325.1 Pyrinomonadaceae bacterium
ATGGGTATCCCCCGCTTCGAGGAAGCGGCCTTCATTGAGCGTGTAAACATGCATGACCGTCGCCTGAGAGATATCCAAACCCACCAGGCTGACCAGGGTTACACGGTCGGCAAGCTTAGGATCGCGGTCGTAGTAGTCGAGAGGCAAGTTCACCAGCCTGCTGAGATAAGCATTAATGGTGTTTACGCCGTCAATAGAAGCTACGCGGGCAGCCACCGACGCGCTGAACGGATCCGAGGTCTTCAGAGTAACTGTGGCGTCAACCTCACCGGCGGCGGCTTTGACATTGGCTTGAAAGGCGTTGATCAGGGCCGGCAGCATGGTATTCATGCCGAACAGCACCAGGACGCCGAACATGATGGCCAGCGTGGTCAAAGCCGTGCGCAACTTGCGCCCGGCAAGATATCGCAGAGCTAAAGTAAATTGGGTTCTCATAATTTCATCCTTTCTTTCCATTGTGAGGAGACGGGGCCGACGTGGCAATCCGCAAGACAGTGTAGGAGATTGCCATCCCTCGTCGCCGCAAAGCGGCTCACTCGGGACAGGCTGCTGCGCTCGCTCGCAATGGTTTAATTTTGTTAATTGGAATAACTCGTCATCTTCTTGGCTACCACTTCAGCATTCTTCTTGTTCTTGGGTTCGAGGATCGTTTCTTCCACAATCGCGCCGTCTTTGAGGAAGATGATGCGGTCGGCATAGGCGGCGATCCGCGGATCGTGGGTGACGACGACCACGGCGCGCCCCCAATCGTTGGCGACCTGGCGCAGGAGCATCGCGATCTCATCTGAGCTGCGCGTGTCCAGGTTGCCGGTGGGCTCATCGGCGAGGATCAATGCCGGATTGGTGGTCAGGGCGCGAGCAACGGCGACGCGCTGCTGCTCACCGCCGGAAAGCTGGTCCGGGCGGTGATGCGTGCGACCGGAGAGACCTACTTTGGCGAGCCAATCCGTGGCTTTCTTTTTGGCCTCTGACTGCGGCACGCCATCCAATGTGGTTGGCAAGGCTGCATTCTCCACGGCGTCAAGAACGGGGATCAGGTTATAAAATTGGAACACAAAGCCAATTCTGCGGCGGCGCAGTTCGGTGAGCTGATTATCTTTCAACCCGCCCAGTGTTTTGCCGTCGATAGTCACTTCGCCTTTGGACGGCTTGTCCAAACCGCCCAGCAAATGCAGCAGAGTGGATTTACCGCAGCCGCTGGGACCCATGACGGCGACAAATTCACCGGGGTTCACTTCCAGCGAGACGTTGTTGAGCGCGGTCACCGCGACCGCACCGCTACCGTAGACTTTACTTAGATTTTTTGCTGATACAAGATTCATTGTTTCTCCTTTTGCTCAGCTAATCGCATTTAGCTTTTAGCTGTTTTTCCTTTCATCCTTCATACTTCATCCTTCATTCTTTTCTCCCATTGCGCGAGATTGCTTTCCTCGTCGCCCCATTCGCTTCGCTCAGGGCAGGCTCCAGCGGCTCGCTCGGGACAGGCTGCTTCACTCGCAATGACGTGGGCGGGGCGACCCCGCCCCTACCGCACTAGGGCTGCTTCCGCGGTCGACCTCGAGGGCGAATTTCCGGCTGAGGCAGCGGCTGCTTTCGGATATCGTCGAGACGAGAGTCCAGGATGTCCAGCCATTTCAGATCAGCTTCCAGGTGCATGATCATCTTGTCCAACGAGAAGATGCGGGCCAGTTCCTTCTTCGGGTCGGCGGCGTTGCGGTGGTTGGTGAGCTCGTGCAACTGCTTATAGAGCTGGCTGCGCTGGGCCTGGATGACCTTGTATGGATCAGCCTTCTCGTCGTCGATGCTGAGCATCAATTTGATGAAGAATTCGTCTCGCTGATGTTCTCCTTCTATGCCGGTCGCAAACCATTCGTTCAGCTCAGAGCGGCCCTGAGCGGTGAGGCCGTAGATGCGCTTCTCGGGTCCGGCATCCTGCTCGGTGGCTTCTTCGGCTACCAGGCCGCCCTCTTGCAGCCGGTCCAGGGTGGTGTAGATCTGGGCCGGTTTCACGTCCCAGATATCTTCACCGCCTACCAGGGCCTCGAAGGCCGCGCGCAACTCGTAGCCGTGGCGTGGGCGCTGTGCTAGTAGGCCGAGGATGGCGTTACGGACTGACAAGGTTAATCTACTCTACAGGTTATCATTTCTGTGAAAATATATAACAAGTTACTAGTTTTGTCAAGAGATGGATGTCTCAGGCGAAAGAACTAAGGCGCAAAGCAACTCTCTGGATAAAAAATATGTGGACAAAATGTAGTTGCAATGCAAGGCAAAAATCCGAACCTCCGCATAACCTGCAGAATCACGTAATGGATGGATGCTTCGCGACGCCAATGGCAAAGCCCTTGGCTGCTCAGCATGACAAAAAAGGCGGGTCAGAAACCCGCCTTTTATAAGGTGATGAACGTCAGTGGCTAAAGAGGAACGGGGACAGTTTCCACCTTCTTCTGGATCAATTCCGCTGCCTCACGTACCGCAGCCGCCACGGGGTCAGACAGCTTTTCGGAGAAGGTATAGGACGGTTCGATCTCGATGGCTACCACCCAAACGTCTTCTGGAAGCTCCAGGCGCATCTTGCGGCCGGTTTCCAGCGCAGCTTGCAGACTGGCGTCATGGCTGGAGTTGGAATGAGCGGTGCGCAGATTGGGAATTGCGCTGAGCGGCTTGGAATGGATGGTGCCGACCTGTGCTTCGCTAGTGATGATGGAATCGGCAATGATCACTTTTTCATAGCCTACCATTTGCTCCATCAGAGAGAGTCCGCCCGTGGCGGCCTTCTCGAATTTCACTGCGTTTTCGCATTCGGAATTCTTGCAAAGAGATTCAGCCGCTTGGGCGATATGCCAGCCGGCGCCGTCGTCTCCCAGGATGGGATTACCGAGTCCGATGACCAAAGTTTTTTTGCAGCCCATTAAGCCTCCTGGCAGAACTGGCGCAGGACCTCGACGGTCTCGCCCCTGGCATCAGTGATCTTGACTTCCAGCGGCATCTGCCCTGGCAGCGAGTGCGTGGCGCAGCCGAAGCAGGGGTCATATGAACGAAATGCCATTTCAACTCGGTTCAATAAACCCTCGGTCACTACGGTGCCCTTCTTGATGAAACTCTGCGCCGCTTTCTTGATGGACATACTGATCGGCGCGTAATTATTGGTGGTGCCAACAATCAGGTTCACTTTAGTGAGCACGCCCTTCGGATCGGTCCAATAGTGATGGACGAGTGTGCCGCGCGGCGCTTCCACGCAGCCCACACCCTCGGTCGGCTTTTCGGTGACCGGAGTGCGGAAATTGTCTGAGGTGATCTCGGGGTCGGTCACTAGTTCGACCCAACGCTCGGCAGCGTAGAGCAGCTCGATCAAGCGCGCCCAGTGCGTGGCAAGCTGGTGATGCACCGGCTTGCCGCCGAGAGTCTTGTAGAACTTGTCATACTCTTCGTTGGCTTGCGGCGTGGCCATGCCATCTGAGGCGTTGAGCCTCGAGAGCGGCGTTGCCGAATACACTCCGGAATCTTTTCCGCCCACAAATCCTTTCCAGCCAATCTTCTTGAGATACGGGAACTTGAGATAGGTCCAGGGTTCGACTCGTTCGGCGATCCAGTCGCCGTATTCGTTGGGCGCGTATTTGCCCAGGCGCGTGCCCTCCGGGTCCACGACGGAAATCCTGCCGTCGTAGAAGTTCACGTGATTCTTTTCGTCCACCATGCCGATATAGTGCATAGGGTGGTAATAGATATCGCCGAGGATCAAGTCCAGGTAATCCTTGTTTCCCAGCACAATGTCGGTGAACAGTTTTAAACTGAATTGAGCAAACTCGATCGACCAGCGACCCATCTTCTCGATCTCGGCGCGCTGTTCCCCGGTGAGGCCTTTCGTTTGGCCGCCGGGGATGGAGGTACAAGGATGCACTTTACGCCCACCAATCATTTCGATGACGGTATGCCCGTACTTGCGCGCCTGCAATACTTTGCCGGCAATCTCCAGACCGACTTTGTGGATCACTCCCAGTATGTTGCGTTCTGCC
>DATEUF010000312.1:0-10681 GCA_035283325.1 Pyrinomonadaceae bacterium
GGTCGGGAAGGGGGCAAGGCAGGCTCCGTCTAAGGAAGGAGGCCAGTTTCAGTCTGCCGCCGCCCCCGCTTCCGTTGAGAGAGTGCTTGCAGATAGAGAGGTCGGACCAGCTCATCAGAGAAGCAACTCCTTATCGATCTAATTTCTTTGCAGCTGATTGGTTCATTTAATGATGAACGCAGTTCAATCCAGAGCGGGGGCGGCGGCAGACTGAAACTGGCCTCCTTCCTTAGACGGAGCCTGCCTTGCCCCCTTCCCGACCTGAGAGATCTTCACCAGTGTTTTATCCTTTCAGCAGTTGATACCCGGCCTTCTCGCGATCCCAAGTGGCCTCTGTGTTTCCCTGTGACTGGAGTTTATATTTTTCGACTCGCTGTGTTGGCGTCTTGGGCAGCGCCTCGCAAAACTCGATGAATCGCGGAACCATGAAGTAAGCCATCCGTTCCTCGCAAAACTTCACTAACTCTTCAGGATTTAACTGCTCACCTTCTTTAAGCACAACTACAATCTTTACTTCGTCTTCACCGAGTTCAGAAGGCATAGCAATGGCCGCAGATTCGAGCACACTAGGATGCTGATTGACGATCCTTTCGACCTCAAAAGCCGATATGTTTTCGCCGCGCCGGCGGATTGCTTCCTTCTTGCGTCCAACGAAATAGAGGTACCCGTCACGGTCCAGATAGCCCAAATCTCCCGTATGAAACCAGAGATTTCTGAACGCTTCCAGCGTTTCTTCAGGCATATGATAGTAACCTGACATCATGGTGTACGGCGCGTCCGGGCGTATCACTATCTCCCCTATTTGATCCGGGCTAAGCATTTGATCGTCTTCATCAACGATCCTCACCTCAGCGCCTTCTGCTGGCCGGCCACAACAACCGGGCCGCCGTGGCTCAGCAATGGCAGGGGGAGCCACTATCCCTTCCGTCAGGCCGAACGTCTCGTAGACTACTCGCAGATTGAATCTGTTTTCGAAGCCCTCAAGGTTTTCCGGCGGCGGGACGACCATCGCCAGCCTTACTTTATTGTTTCGATCATCAGGATGCGCGGGAGCCTTGTAGAGGATGTTGCCCATTGCTCCAAGAGCGAGGAAGACCGTAGCACCCGAGTTGCGGATCTCGCTCCAGAAAGTGGTGGCGCTAAAGCGTTCATACATTGCCACCCGAGCATCAAACAAGAGCGCGGCGAGCACGGTGCACACTTGAGCATTAACGTGAAAGAGCGGCAAACAAGTGTAGAGCGTGTCATCAGGCCCAACCGACATGCCCCGACCAATGGTCCGAGCGGCATAGTAGTAATAGTGATGGGACATGACAACCCCTTTCGACGGGCCTGTCGTGCCGCTTGTAAACAAGATAGTGAGCGGGTCGGAATGCTTGATTTCGCGCCGAGGAGGCGAAGCACATGAGGCATTGGCAAAGTCAATAACAGGGGTTTCCTCCCGTCGCAACGTGGCTGTCTCACCACTCACATATATCTGTTTCACTTTGGGAAGCTGGCTTCCGATCTGACGCACCCGCTCCAGGAAGGCGGAGTCAATGATAATGGTCTCGGCGTCTGAAGTATGAAGAATATGATGAAGTAGTTCACCCTTCTGAGCCGTATTGACGGGAACCATTACGGCGCCTATTTTGGCGAGGCCAAACCAGCTGTAGAGATACTCAGGGCAGTTGGGAAGCATTACTGCAACCTTAGTACCCTTTTGAACGCCGCAGTCCAATAAGGCGTTTGCAAAGCGGTTGGAGTGGGCATTTAAGTCTTTGTATGAAATCTCGCGCTCTCCCTTGAAATCAAGGAAGACGCGCTCACCCAGAATCTCCGCTTGCTCCCCCAGCACAGAGCCGAGCACCCTCTCTAGTGGTGGATGATCTCTCATCTGGAAAGCTGGTCCTTCATCCATTGAACAAGGCCGGGCTCGAGACTTTCGTCAGACTCGAAAAGCTCGTAACCGAGAGCTCCGCCTTGATAAACAAGCAGACGGCTACCGCGGTTCTTCGTCGCTGCATAGGCCGCCGTCATCGAACCATTAGTCAGCTCTTCCATAGCTTTGCTGGCCAGATAAAATATTGGTATATCCAGTTTTGCGATCTCTTCTCGCTGCGACGGGCTAATAAGCGTAGTCATCAAGACAAGCGCGCCAATTCTGGCATCACCAAGCGCAGCCTCGAGTGCATAAAGCGCTCCCCTATCCGGCCCGACAAGGCCAACACGGCCGACACCCGGTTGCGATGTTAGAAAATTGACTGCCGCTTTTGCATCGAGAGTGGTCTTGTTACGTTCTTCGGGAGGCAGGTTGAGCAATTCACCCTTTTCTATGCTCTTCCCTCGCCCACGCGTATCAATGTTAAGCACTACCAATCCGCGCCTGACCATTTGTGTTGCCAGATGATCAAAGATATGCCGGTCGGTAAAGCTTGAATGAATCATAATCACGCCCGATGTGGGAACGTTGCCGCCCATGGCAGCGGGCGTTCTCAAGGTGCCATAGAGCGTCCAACCATCCTCCGTTCTGAAAGAAACTTCGCGTGAAGCACCGGCAGCCTTGAGTTGATCGACCATCCAACTGGCAAGGTTCTCTTCAATCGGTTTCTCGTTGGGATGCTCTGAGCGCCAGACGCTGAACATGGTTGTGCCCATACCCAGGTTTTTGTAAACGTTGATGCGACTGCCTTCCGCCTGCGTGAGGTTGTAGGCATCCGCCATATCACGAAACCCTTCACGATCTTCCTTGCTGACCATAAGAAAGAGTGGGATCCGCGGATGAGTCTTGATCGTTCTTTTGACGGCTTCGCTGAGTCTGCCCGAAATCAATCCAATGGCCTGCACGCGGCTGTCACCATCCCACGCCCGCAGCGCGGCTTCTGTGCTCTGCCCTTCGGCCACCAATCCTATCCTGGAGGCATCAACCTGTGGTTGTGATTCAAGAAAGGCGATAGCTGCGCGCACATCAAGATAAAGTTTTGATATCTCGTCCGGACTAAAAGAATGTAGTTCTTTAGCTCCTCTGCTCTTGCCCCTGCCGCGAAGGTCAATTCTCAGAGTTGCCAGATCGTGCCCACCTATAATCTGAGCTAGCCCGGGATAAAGATACTTGCCGTAGGCATTCTGATCGTGATCGAAGGAGTGAAGAAATATAACTGCTGGAACCTGCCCTTTGACTCCTTCAGGCGAACCAAACATTCCAGAGATGGTCCAGCCATCTTCAGTCTGGAAAGAGATCTCCTTCTCCGCGGCATTGGATAATCCGGCTAACAGAACGTTGGCAATAACCAGGACGGCAACAGTAAAAAACCGACGTCTCATGCCCGTATTTATTGACGCACACCGAAGTCTTGGTGGCGAATGGGAGTGTCGCCTCATTGGTTGAGTTTCTCTTTCATCCAACGCACGACGCGCGCAAGGAGATCGTCTTCGAGCTTGAAGAGTTGATATCCGATAGCGCCGCCGTCAAAGATCAATAACTCGCTGCCTTTATCTTTTGTCAGGTTGTACATTTCGGTCAGCGCCGCGGTAACAGGCTTGTGGCCCGTACTTGTTACATAGAGCACAGGAACCTTCTGAGTTGTAAAATAGACCTTTTCTTTCTCGGTCGGTATATAACCCGTAAGCACAACTGCAGTCTTTATTCGCGGTTCTTCAGCCGTCGCTGCCATGGCGTGTTTGGCCCCAATGACGGTACCGACAATACCAATTCGATTACTGTCTATGTCTGGTTGCGACGCAAGAAACTTGACCGCCCCCAGGGCGTCGAGATAACCCTTGTCACGCTCCGTCTTTGCCAACTCAAAATACTTGCCCTTTCCTATGCTCTTGCCATTACCGCGCCAGTCGATATTGAGAACAGCCACTCCCTTTTTTGCCAACGCAACCTCAAGCTCCGAATAAACATTACGGTCGCTCAGACCCGAATGCAGCAATATCACGGCCGGAAGTTTTCTCGTGTCCCCTTCCGGGACCCGTAGATTTCCGTAAATGGTCCAGCCGTCTTCTGTTTGAAATGTGACTTCAGAGAGCCTTCCAGTCAGCAATAGTTGATCGCTAATCCAGTCACCTACCTGATCGTGTAATGGCTTTTCCTTCGGATACTTTGCTCGATAGAGGCTAAACATCCAGGTGCCGATGCCCAGGCCGTCGAAGACTTCTACGTCGCTCTCCTTACTCTTTGACAAAAAGTACGCATCAGTCATATCAGCGAACCCTTGTTTGTCTTCGCTGCTTACGACGAGCAACATGGGCAAATCAGGTGATTCAGCTATCTGTTTCCTGGCTACATCGCTGAGACGTCCGGATAGCAGTACCAGCGCGCGAACGCGCTTGTCTCCAGCCCATCCCGTTACTGCGGCCTCGGCGCTCTCCCCCACGGCAACCAGACCGATCCGTGAAACGTCAACCTGGGGTTGAGACCCAAGAAAAGCAATTGCCGCCTGAACATCCAGGTAGAGCTTCGAGAGCTCCTCAGCGCTAAAAGAGTGCAGTTCCTTGTTTCCGACGCTTTTGCCTCGGCCGCGCAAATCCAGCGTTAGGGTGGCAACACCTCTTCTCTGAATGGCCGGTGCAAGGCCTGGATATTGGGGCCGTCCAGGACCTGGATCGCGATAAACGCCGAAAGCTGAGCGGTCATGCTCGGTGGAAGGCAAGAGAATTACAGTGGGAACCGTCCTGCCCGCATTATCTGGGATGCTGAGCGTGCCGTAAATTGTCCAGCCATCGACGGTCTTGAAAGAAACCTCTCTTTCGCCGGCCCAGGCGATACCGGGAAAGACCTGAAAGGCCCCCATCAAGAGTAGGAGATTGAGAACCAGAAAACCTGACTTTTTCATGCGGTCAGCTAAAGTCTACACCGAGGCAGCGACGGCCGGATGGCCGAGTGCGCAATCCAGAGTCGTTTAAGGGAGAACCGTAAAAACCCTCCAAAGCTCTTGGGCATTAGTGGGCATTTAGTATAAACTCCGCGCCAAACTTAATGAACGACCGGTCGGTTAGGCCTATTTATAGAGAAACCAGGCCGCTGTCAAGAAAAACTTCATCCGGGTAACACAAGGTAGGCCGTAACGATCGAGGCCCTGAGGTCCAACCCAACTGCAAAACTTCGACCACGCAGATGGAGTCTCCACCCCCTCAGAGATGCTTTGGAAGCTACAACAAACGACCCAAAAAAGGTAGCTGATGGCTGAAAAGTTTTTCGCAAAACGCTGAACATATAGATTTCCTTGTCCGCTGTAGTGACCCGCAGTCAATTGTCTGGCGTGTCAGCAATGTGCCGCCAGGTGGGAAACACTGAAAAATGAACCTCGTTGTCTGAAGAGTTGTTGCTGAAATGCAACTCCTACTGCATGTAACAACCGTCTCACGCAGGATGAGGTTTGAATTCCACGAAGTATATAGAGGAGAACATAGAGATGAAAATGCGACTTAGTCGACCCGACTCTTCGGGTTGCTGATCCTGCTTCTGCCAGTAGTGTTCCCATCTACAGGCTTCACTCAAACTACCACCGGAACAATCCTGGGAACAGTGACTGACGAGCGGGGAGCGGTGGTTCCGGGAGCGACTCTCACTATTAAGAACACAGAGACCGGTGCGACGCGCAGCATCACTACTGACGACGGCGGTCGCTATCGAGTGCCAGCCTTGCCGCTCGGGCACTATGAAGTAAATGTTGAACGTCAGGGATTTACGACCGAGTTACGGAGCGGCATCGAGCTTACTGTGGGCCGCGAAGCCGTAGTGGATTTCTCACTTAAGGTTGGCAATGTTCAGGAGACGGTCAAGATCTCAGGTGAAGCGCCGCTCGTGCAGACGACCAACGCTACGATTGAGGGCTTGGTTGATGAGCGCACTGTCCGTGAGTTGCCGCTCAATGGCCGGGACGTGTTTCAGTTAACCACGCTTCAGGTCGGAGTCACAAACACCGCCGGTATTACTAGCCAGTTTGGCGCTGGCGCTATAGATGTGGGTCCAGGTACGACGAAGATCGCTGTGAACGGGGCCCGTATCACCGCGAATCTCTTCCTGCTCGACGGCACCATGGTAAACGACGCCCTCAACAACACGCCCGGTGCGGTTTCGGGAGGCTTTACTGGCGTTGACATGCTGCGCGAGTTTCAGATCCTGACCAGCAGTTATAACGCCGAGTATGGGACCGCGGGTGGAGCGATCGTTAACTCGGTGACGAAGACAGGAACAAACGATTTTCATGGCACCGCCTTTGAATTCCTGCGTAACGACAACCTTGACGCGCGCAATTTCTTTGATCGCTGCCCGAGCACCAATCCCAATTGCAAAGCTAACGGCCGGCCCGAGTTTAGAAGAAATCAATTCAGCGGCAGTGTAGGTGGTCCAATAATTACGAACAAGACATTCTTCTTTGGCGGCTATGAGGGATTGAGAGACAGCACCGGCGTTTCGCGCCGGTTTGCAGTGCCCAAGGTAGCCACTCGAGCGCGCGCAGTCCAGTCTGTCCAGCCCTACGTCAACCTCTATCCTTTGCCAAACGGCGAGGATCTCGGACCGGACACTGCAAACTATATTCGCGCTGGTAACGACAAAACTGTAGTTGATTCATTTACGGGAAGAATAGACCATCAGATCTCCGAGAAAGATTCTCTCTTCGGCCGCTATACGTTTCTTCAGTCAAGTCTGGATCTGGCCGATCAGCTAATTCAGAACTCGCTGACCACCGGTCGCAACCAGTACCTCACACTGGGCGAGGATCACATCTTCTCGCCGCGCGTCCTAAATACTTTCCGTTTTGGTTTTAATCGCTCGTTCATCTCCAGTGACCGGCCATTCGTCGTGGACATACCGGAATCACTCTCGTTCGTACCAGGGAATCCTCTGGGTTCTTTCTTCGGAATCAGCGAAATTGCTCCTCTGGGATCGAGCCTTTTCACGCCACGGTTCTTTGCTTACAACACGTTCGAATTTTCCGACCAGGTGGGGCTAACCCGTGGAGCCCATTCGATCAAGATAGGGTTTACTGCGCGACGACTGCAACTGAATGCTGCCTCGAATGTGGCCCTCGATGGGGTCTACGTTTATTTCGGGCTACCACCCATCCCGAACTTCCTTCCCAATGGTCTATCAACCCTCGACGCTTTTCTCATTGGCTTCCCGGTAGCATTTGTAGCTCCCAAGCCCGGCTCGAATTTTTATCGGGGCATCAGGGAGAGCGTAATTGGAAGTTATGTGCAAGATGATTGGAAGATCAACCGGAAACTCACACTGAACCTTGGTCTGAGATACGAGTTCATCACGACTCCGACTGAGGCCAATGATAAGATTGCCAACCTGCGACATGTAACCGACCCCGCTCCCACCGTTGGTGAGCCATTCTTTCAGAATCCGACGAAGAAGAACTTCGCGCCGCGCGTTGGGTTTGCGTACGATCCATTTGGTGATGGAAAGACTTCCATTCGTGGTGGCTATGGGATTTTCGATATCCCGATCCTCCCCTTCGACTACCGCTACGAAATTTCGAACCAGCCACCTTTTGCCGTCAGTGCTACCCTCACTGGTTTTCCAGTGACATTTCCCAATGCGTTCGACATTATTGGAACCGCTCAAGATCCTGCGACGCCCATGGTCAATTCTTTTGACTTCAATCCGCAGCGCTCATACATGCAGCAATTCAACCTCAGTGTGCAGCGGGAAGTCGTGCCCACCTTTGTTCTGACTGCTGCGTATACCGGCTCCCGTGGCGTTCATCTGGCACGGAAGAATAATATCAATCAGAGGACCGACTTCGCCTTCGTCAATGGACGGAAGTTCTTTCCCCCCATAGCAGATCCTGCTTCAAAACGGCTTAACCCGAACCTAGCAGCCATCCGGCACATCTTTTGGGATGGCAATTCAAACTACCACGCAATGCAACTCCGTGCCGAGAAGAGGTTTAGTCACGGCCTGGACTTTCAAGCTTCCTATACCTGGTCAAAGGCTATCGACGATGCTTCAACAACGGAGAGCGCTTTTGCGAACACACCTCCAGGAGCACGGCTGCAGGACGCGTTCGATTCGAGCGGTGAGCGTGGAGCTGCAGCATTTGACATTAGACACAATTTCGTCCTTAGCGGGACTTATGAACTTCCCAAAAACAGTAGCTGGAAAGGATTCAAGGACAAACTCTTGAATGGCTGGGAAGTCACCGGCATATGGACCGCCCGGAGCGGCTTCCCCTTCACTGTGTTTTTGGGATTTGATCGCGCTAATGACGCTTCAATCGACGACGTGGCCCAACGTCCGGATGTTGTTACGGGGCGGACTGCCGCGAGCGCTATCACCGGCGACATAAACCACTATATCGACCCGACGGCCTTCCAGTTGCCGCCGGCAGGGTTCTATGGGAATTTGGGACGGAATATCCTCATCGGTCCGAATCTAAGGACGTTTGATCTCGGCCTGTTCAAAAACACGATGCTCATTGAGAAGGTTAGAGTGCAATTTCGCACTGAGGTGTTTAATCTCTTCAACCGAGCTAACTTCGCTCTGCCGGACAACCAGACGGTTTTCTCCGGGGTGGACGCGCAGGGCAATGCGACTGTGCCGAACAATTTTGGGGCGATAACCCGCACAACGACGACATCGCGGCAGATTCAGTTTGGTCTGAAGTTTATCTTTTAAGGATGCTTGGTATGCTTAAAGTCCAGCCTGGATCGGAGTGGCAGTATTCATTCCAAAAATGCGCTAACGACCGTTCGCGAATAACACCAACGGCAGAAGCTGTGAAAATTTTGCAAGTTGAAAGGGCAAGGCACAAGTTGGAAATCTCTCAGGTTGGGAAGGGGGCAAGGCAGGCTTCGGGTAAGAAAGAGGCCAGTGTCAGTCTGCCGCCGCCCCCGCTCTTGTTGCATAGACGCTTACATTGATTTAACCAGTAACGGAGATGTTTCTCTCATGAGGGAGATTACGGCTCTTTACCTGCAAATTGTTTGAACCTGAGTAGTTGATTCTATAAATGAGTGACAATCAATCGTGAGCGGGGGCGGCGGCAGACTGACACTGGCCTTTCTTACCCGAAGCCTGCCTTGCCCCCTTCCCAACCTGAGAGATTTCTTCCTATGAAGCGTACAACCAAACAAACGCAGAGTGACGAACAAACTCCTGATTTCGGTTTTCTTTGATATTCTCGGCTGCCTTAGCATCTCTGCCGTTGCGTTATCAGATATGCTATTCAACGCGGTGAGCCCGCATACGCAGAGTACGCGCAGGAAACTTCAAATTGGGACACTACCAGGTGGCAGACAATTCCGTTTTACAGCTGGAACGTGAGGTTGCATTTCAGTCGGAAGATGGTTGGACCATTTACGGCACCCTTTCAATTCCCGAAGTGATATCCGAAGGTGAGAGGGGGTGCCAGCCGTTTTGCTACTGCACTCATCGGGCCATGATCAAGAAACGTTCAATAGACACTATGCCATTCCTGGGCTTTCGCAGCTTTTTTTGGAGCGGGGAATAGCCTCGCTAAGAATAGATTGGCGCGGGCGTGGCAAGAGTATTGGAACCCAGGAATTTCATTCGTTTACGCAGACGCAGCGGGACGAGGTGTACCTGGACGTAAAGGCAGGCATCAGCTTCCTGGCTGCTCAAGAAAATATTGACTCGAACCGTATTGGTTTGCTCGCGGAGGAGTTTAGTGCTGATGCGGCGGTGCGCGGCTCCATTCGCAATTCTCGTGTCAGGCTGTTTGCATTAATCTCCGGGCGCCTGGGAGAGGAAGCCAAAAACTACATTGCCAGCGAACCACTACCTGTCCTATGCATCGCGAGCACAGACGACAAGCCGGCGTTCAAAGATATGACAGAGGTTTATCGTCGATCCGCGAGCCCCAGAAGCGACATCTTTCTTTATCGTGATGCCGGCATCGGTACCACAATCTTTTACCTCTGGCGCCATCGCTATCCCAAGGAGAAGCCTGTTGACGAACGGATAGCTGACTGGGTCAGTGACAATCTCCGAGATCTTAGTTCTGGCCATGAGATCTCTTTTGTCACAGAGGATGGATGGACGATCTATGGCGACCTAACCATGCCGCCGGACGTAACTGGCAACGTCCCGGCAGTGGTTCTTTTGCATACTGCTTTAAGTGACCGTTTTGTATATCGCGATCTTGCTGAGGCGATCAGTGACGCTGGCATCGCCGTGCTCAACATTGACTGGCGTGGCAGAGGCAAGAGCACGGGCAAGGGCAAGTATTCAGAGCTGAAACAGGAGGAGCGGGAACGCGGCTATCTCGACGCAAAGGGAGGCATCAACTTCCTGGCGTCGCTGCCGCTAATTGACTCCGGCAAAATAGGCGTTCTTGGTACTGATCGTGGCGCGCTTCATGCCGTGAATATTGCCCTCAATGATCAGCGCGTTAAGGCGCTTGTCATACTGACGGTCATCTTTACTGCGAAAGAGAAAACTGCTCTCGCGAACCTCGACATTCCCATTCTTTTCATCGCCAGCGAAGGTATTGAGGACGTCGTGCGGGACTTGACCGATGCAATTCGCCTCTCGAAAAACAAGGGCAGCTGTCTGGTTATTTATCCCGGAAGCGCTCTTGGTTATCAACTGCTGGAAGCTAACAGGGCCGTGCGGTCCAGAATAGTAAATTGGTTAGTCGATAAAATCCGGCGCGGTTCTCTGTAGGGGCGGCACTCCCTGGCCGCCCCAATCTTGGAGGTCTTCATTGGACAAAATGGG
>DATEUF010000313.1:0-4968 GCA_035283325.1 Pyrinomonadaceae bacterium
TGCGTACATCTGCGCGGCGCCCTTGACTCTCATCGTTTCATCGACGCCGATGTACCCGTCTTCCTGAGATATGGTAAGCCCTGTGACGGGCCCTGGCCCGCGAAAGGGCGGTAACAGCATCAGCAAGTCGTAATTCATTCCGTGCCTGCTCTCCGGCATTACGGCGGTAGCTGTAACTCTGTCGACCGAGAAATCCGGGAGAAACTCGACGTTGTGCGTCTCGAGGGCGGTCCGCAAGGCCCGCGCGACCTCAGCGTCGCCTAATTGGTAAGTGGGGGGATCCGGACTGATGATTGTTATTCCGACACTATCGCGCACGCCACGTTCCGTCAGGTAGCGGGACAGCGCAAACGCAGTTTCGTAAACTGGTACCGGTAGACGTGCGCCGGGACACTGACCCAACACCGCCCGGCCCTTGTTAAACTGCCGGAGCGCTTCACCAAATTTCAGAGCACCCTCGACATCCAATAAGTGATTGGCGTACTCGAAGTAACCGGTGATCCGTTCCGTAGCCAAACGGCGGCCAAGTGCCAGAATAAGATAGTCGTAAGACAGGTCTCCCTCAACTTCACCGTGCCCGAGTATGACGCGACGGAAGGCGGGGTCGACACGAGCAATCTCAGCTTTTATAAACCGTACGCGTCGACTGGGTAGCGCCTGCCGTAGATCGAAAGAAACATCGGCGAGTTCGCATTTGCCGAAGGCAAGCCTAACCAGCGCTGGATAGAAGATAAATTGGTCACTTCGTGACACCAGTGTAATTTGGTGCTCCGGGTCCAGTCTCGTTGCCAGCGATTCGGCCGCAACTACGCCAGCGAATCCGCCTCCTGCTACAACGACGTTTGCCATCAGTATCGAACTTTCTGGCGATCTTTCACGTTTCCGATCACCTCTTAAGAAGCCCGTTCTTGTCCAGAAAAGCAATTATCGCATCATTAAAAAGTTTCGGCTTCTCCATCATCAGGAAGTGGCCAACACCTTCCCACATCTGATAATCCAGTTGCGGCGCTAGGCCTCGATACAACTCTTCAATATTGGCAGGCCAGAAAGGCGATCTGGCAAGGACGGCCAAGACCGGCACGTTGATTTTGTCGGAACCCCAGATAGACTCGTCCGCCATGCCTTCCATGGCGCTTACCAGGACCTGTTGCGGAGTACTGAGAAAAGAGGTCTTAACCCGTTCGGTTATTTCCGGGGAGATCTGTGGTCCTAACATGCCAACAAGCATCTGCACGCCGGCATCCTGGTAGCCGGGTGTGCGAAGAGGAGCGATAAACCGGTCCATTGTCTGTTTATCGCCAAACGGGCGCAGGGCGCCGTCCACGATTACTGCTGCCAGAGTCTTTTGAGGATAGAGACGGTAGAACTGTCTGGCCACCGGAGTCCCCATACTATGGCCCACCAGAACGGCTCGATCCACTCCGGCATCCTTTAGTACTGCGTCGACGGCACGGGCGAAGAGATCTTGTGTATATGCGCGCGAGCCCTTATCACTTTGGCCGTGTCCCGGCAGATCGATGGCAATGATCCGGGCCCGTTGGCGTAAGCCGGCAATCTGATCGCGCCAGAGATCCATGTTTCCCGTCCAGCCATGGATCAGAACCAATGCCTCACGACCTTTACCGAAGCTTTTGTAGTGAACGCGCGTTCCTTCAAAATTGGCGTAGCGCGAGGCCTCTTCGGAGGCGGCCGGTTTCTGCGCGGTCACAACAACCGAAACCACAAGGACGCCCAGAATAGTACATAACCACACAAACATTTGGTCGTCGGTTCTCTTTGTCATTGTCCTCTTCCGTCCAGGATAGGTGATGAAACGCATTTTACATTGCCTCGGCAGAAGACGCGACACCGAACGCGTGCTGGGGGAGCGTAAAGACTAACGGGAGGCAGGCGGATTGCGTTATTATAGGAAGAAGTTTTTGATAGATTTTTGGCCTGTTGCAGGTCACCGAGGAAGAAACAAATGAGCTGGAATCAATCTTCGTGGAATCAGACGTCACTGGCGACCCCTGACGTACGGGATGAGAGAGTCAGTGCCTTTCTAGGCAAGGTTTACGGTTGGATGTTCGCCGGTCTATTGGTCACGGCCCTGACAGCTTTGGTGGTCGCCTCGTCACCCGCTTTGATCGAAGTTGTAATTCTTAATCGTCCGGTGTTCTGGATGTTGATTGTTGCCCAGCTTGGACTCGTGATTCTCCTGTCGGCGCGGGTTCATAGGATTGCGCCGTCGTCAGCGGCCGCTCTTTTTATCTTGTACTCGGCACTCACCGGAGTGACGACGGCGGTTATCTTGTTGATTTACACCGCCGCTTCGATAACCTCCACCTTCGTGGTTACGGCCGGCATGTTTGGCGCCATGGCGGTTTTTGGTTCAGTCACTAAGAGAAGTCTCGCAGGCTTGGGTCAATTCTTTTTCATGGGATTGATCGGACTGATCCTGGCCTCCATCGTCGGCATTTTCTGGCACAGCGATGCGCTGCAATTCGTGATCTCGGTCGTGGGTGTACTGGTTTTCACGGGTCTTACTGCCTGGGACGCTCAACGCCTAAAGCAGATGGCTGTGGCTCTGCCTGAAGGCCGGGTGGGCGCTTACGCCGTTGTTGGCGCACTCTCGCTTTACCTCGATTTCATCAACCTGTTCTTCTTTCTGTTGCGCTTTCTCGGAGGCCGTCGCAACTAGGAATGGGCTATTTCAAAGAGACCATTTAGCATCGAAACAGCCTGGCCGCCCAATGTGAGGAAGCGGCTTGCGCTTTGGTCACGGTTGTCTTAAGCACCCAGCATCTCAGTACGCTAAGATTTCTTCTGAGATCCGGACTCGTTTCCTTTTCGCTCAGGCCTCATGTGGGGAAACATTATTACGTCGCGGATCGAGTGTCTGTTTGTTAAGACCATAACCAGACGGTCAATTCCGATGCCTATGCCCGCCGCCGGTGGCATGCCGTAGGAAAGTGCGCGAATATAATCCTCGTCCATGGCCATCGCCTCTTCATCACCCCGATCGCGCTGTCGCACTTGCTCTTCAAAACGCTGATATTGCTCCGCCGGGTCATTTAGCTCGGAGAAGCCATTGGCGCATTCCATTGTCGAGATGAAGAGCTCGAATCGTTCTGCTATCTCCGGGTTGTCGGGCGCAGCTTTTGATAACGGCGAAATCGTCTTAGGAAAATCAGTGATAAATGTCGGTTGAATCAGTTTTGGTTCTGCATGCAGAGCAAACGCGTCAGCCAGATTGGATCCATCGAGGTCGTCGATATTTGACTTTTGGTCATCCGGTGAATATTTCAGGACCGCTTCTTTCATGGTCAGACGCTCGAACGGGCGCGAAAAGTCTAAATCCTGCTCACCAAACCGAATGTGAGTATGACCCAGTACTTTGAAGACGACGGCGCGGATCATCTCTTCGCAAAAGTCCATCATCTGGTTTACGTCCGCATAGGCCCAGTAAAACTCCAGCATCGTGAACTCAGGATTGTGGCGCGTCGAAATGCCCTCATTACGGAAGTTGCGATTCAGCTCAAAGACTTTTTCAAAACCGCCGACAAGCAAACGTTTCAGGTAGAGTTCAGGCGCAATGCGCGCGTAGAGATCGATGTCCAGCGCGTTATGATGGGTCTTAAACGGCCGCGCAGCCGCGCCTGTTGCCAGTGGCGTGAGCATGGGGGTCTCAACTTCAAGATAGCCGTGATCCTCCAGAATTCGTCGCAATTCGCGAATGACCGCAGCGCGACGCTCAAAGACCTCCCGCGGGGTAAGTTCATCCTTTTCACGTTCCAGCTTGAGACTGCCGGCAATTAAGTCGGCATATCGTTGCCTCTGGCGAATTTCGGGATCATGCAGTCCGTGCATCTTGTCGGGTAGAGGCAAGAGTGCCTTGGCCAGGAACTGAAGCTTCTCGACGTGTACTGAAAGCTCTCCGGTTTTGGTTATGAAGAGATAACCTTCGACACCAATAAAGTCGCCGTGGTCCAGCAATTCAAATACCTCCCAGCCGGCGCGCTCGTCTTCAATCAACTTTTGCGTCACGTTGTTTACGGCTTTCACGTCGGCTTTCCGGAGGTAGATCTGCAAACGCTGTGAGCCGTCCGAGAGATGGAGGAACGCCGCCTTCCCCATGACACGCGGCGGTGAGGCAATGCGGCCGGCCACCCGCACGGTAATCTTGTTCAATTGTTGGTTAGCGAGTTCGATTTCTTCTGCGGCGGCTCGCTCGGCGCCAGGCTTTACGGGCTCAAAAGCCCGGAACTTTTCGACCAGTGAAGTAATCGTGTCTTCGCGGGGGCGTTCAACCCTGTCGCTTCGGGAAAACTTATTTGGATAAACGTTACCGACGAGCTGGAGTAAGCCTTCGAGATGCTCACGCCGGACGCGGGTTTGATCGTTCTCTTCCAACAAGGGAGCAGACAAGGAAAGTCCTCCTTAGAAGACTAAAGGGCTGATTATAGAGAGCGAGCCAAGCGTAGAGCAAATTTGGTTCGATGATGCACTCTGAGGGCTGGTGTCGATAGGCGTCCCGAGCCTCGCCGGCGAAGGGATCCACGAAGTCACACGAAAGAACACGAAGCGCCGGTTACTTATTTAGTGTGATTTCGTTCGCAGCCCATAATGCTGCATGTCTAGCCGGTGCAAGACCGGTCATGGGAATTGACTGTATGCCCATGTAGTTATACTCGACCTCTTCGGGGAGCGATCCTCGGAGATGAAAGCTCGAAAGTAAAAGTCCTGGCCGTGGCAGGGCAAGCAAACCCTACGGGCCGTAGCATAAAGCGAAACTTGCAGCCTCGTTACACACGCCACAGTGACCCGGATTTTGTGGGTAAGTGGGTGCCGAGCCAGTACGAAAATGGCGAAGGCTAGTATGTGCGGTGAAGTAACAGTCATGAGCAATCGCACAGTCCACCGGGGTACGGAGTGCGGCACGTGGGTTACAGACACGCAGAGTAAATTGGGGAACCTCTGGTCTCCCAG
>DATEUF010000314.1:0-5236 GCA_035283325.1 Pyrinomonadaceae bacterium
TCGTTCATGAATGGACTGAGCGGACCGCCTCCTGAGGTTTTTCCCGCAAAGTTTGCTCGCACCCCCGGAGACTTCCTGCTCGAACTTCAAGAAACCATCTTCCGATCGCGAGCCGGAAACTGTTTGAGTCAGGAAGAACTCGACAGCCTTTACGAATCAAGTCATCAAAGAGCGATCCCGCGAAAACATCTTGCGCACATAGTTAGCTGCCCAGCTTGTCTCGATACAGTCAACCGGCTGCTTGGTCTTCCTCTACTGGCCGAGCGTTATCCCACAGACACCATGGACAAAGACAACAAAAAGGGCGGCGGCCCAACCGACGATGGAACCAAAGGGGGCGGAGCGGTTCCTAGGCTAAAGGATTGGGAGCGCGAAGCGCGCGAGGCCTTCGAGCACAAGCCGCAGGAATTGTGTGTTTCGGTTAATGGTTATCTGCTTGGCTCGCAACTGATCGGTTCGGAGTTGAGCGAGCTGACTCTAAATGTGGCGGCGGACGAGCGCATTAGCTTCTGCGAAGTCTTCAGCGAGCAGGGCGTTCGCCTGATGATGATGAACGTTGAAGAGCTGCCGCCGAATGGACCAGGAGAGCTCCGCCAGCGTGTTGTGCTGAGTGAAGCGCGTACGTTGGAATCGGCGCTGCTGTTCAGCAATCCGTTTCCGACGTTGCATGTGACCTACCACGATCCGGCATTGGCGGTTGAGGCCGCTACCGATAAGGAAGTAGCCGAGCCCGGAGAAATTGGAACCGCTCCAACTCCACAAGACAAGCGAATAAGACGCCTGCGGGTATCGTCACCGATTAAGAAACTCGACAAACCGATTTCGGCGTTAGCAAAGGCTCTTCGTGATCGGTTCTTAACTCCGCGTTTTTGGTTGAGGCCGGGAGCAGTTACGGCAGTATTCGCGGTGCTGTTGGTTGCCGTATCGCTTTCTGTTTATCTGCGTCGTCCCGCGCCCGTCCTCACCGCCGCAGATTTGCTTCAGCGAGCGGCTCTGGCGGAAGACGCGATCGCTGCCAATCGCAATCAGGTTCTACATCGCACGATCAATCTTGAGGTGTCAGTACCGGGAGCGGGCCGGGGTCCCCAAGCGGGCAGCCCGCTTGGGGTGGGGGATGCGACCGGGTCGGGCCAGCAGCTCATAGCTCGCCAGAAGATCGAGGTTTGGCAGAGTGCAGCCAATGGCATCAGTGCGCGTCGACTTTTCGACGACAAAGGTACCTTGGTGGCTGGCGACTGGCGCAGATCTGATGGCGTTCAGACGCTCTACAGCCACGCGGCACGGCCTCAAATCAAGCCGGTTCCACAGACTGGCGATGGTGCCCCGGTTGCAATCAATTTCGAGAATGCCTGGCAATTCTTGCCGTCAGCTAAGGACTTTAGTTCGTTGGTTCGAACGTCCGACAACCTGCGCTTCGAGGAGCGCCGTGGGGAGTACGAAATTACCTACTCTCGCGATGTAGCCGCGGGCGAGACAAACGGCATATCGAGAGTTGTGCTCGTTTTGAGTCGCACCGATCTTCACGCCACTGAGCAGACGCTCACGCTGCGTCAAGGTAACGAAGTACGTGACTTCAAGATGGTAGAGGCCAGTTTTGAGCGACGTCCGCCTTCAGCTGTTGCGCCTTCAGTTTTCGAACCCGATATAGAACTGCTCAACTCCGGCATCAGTCTCAAGGCTGCTCCAATTGACAACGAAGCAAAGGAGATCTCCGCGACAAACCCTACAGCGTCGGCGCGAGTAGTGGCTACGGCAGAGTTAGAGGTCGAGGTTCTGCGGTTGCTGAATCAGGCCGGAGCCGACATGGGCGAGCAGGTAAACGTAACCCGCACGCCTGAAGGCTTGCTCCAGGTTCAGGGCCTTACGCAAACGGACAAGCGTAAGAGAGAACTTCTGACGGCGCTAACTCCATTGGTCGGTAATCCGGCGGTTCGAGTCGACATTCAAACGCTGGATGAAGCGCTCGCCCGCCAACCCAAGAACCAAGCATCCTCGAACACGATAACTGTGGAGACGACGCAGCCAAGCTCAAACACGATCGCCGTCGATAAGGAGTTGCGCCAGTACTTCGCCGGACGAAATCTCCCCGAATCTCAGATCGATGAAGCGATTCGGCAATTCTCTGATCGAGCTATCCGAAGATCTCTGCAAGTAGTGAAGCATGCGGCGGCGCTTAAGGCACTTGCGCAGCGGTTTTCACCGGAAGACTTAAGAACCTTGGATCCCGATGCTAAGGGGAAGTGGCTGCTTCTGATTAGACAGCATGCCGATAGGTTGCAGCAGGAGAGCGCCGTACTGCGCCGCGAGGTTGCGCCAGTCTTTCCCGGAGTTGCGCCGTCAAGCGGTGCCGCGATTGCGGGGATTCAAAATGATGCGGAATTGGCGCGAGTGGTCCAGCGACTCTTTCAACTCTGTTCTGAGAACGATCGTGCAATCCGTTTGGCGTTTTCAATTTCCCCTAATGCTACGAGTAATTACGCCATCAAGAGCGCGCAGTTTTGGCAATCGCTTCGGGTTGCCGAGAGCTTGGCCTTTGAGATCTCTAAGACGGCAACAAAGAGCAAGTAAAATCTTAGTTACCCTCTTTCGCCCAATGAAGGAGACTGATATGACTACAGCAACCCCCATTCAAACATTAGTTCGTGCGTTAGTTCTCGCTTGTTGTTTTCTGGCCTGTTGTCAGCTCCTCGCTATCGCCGTCTTCGGCCAAACGGCATCTGCGACGCTAAGCGGCACCGTTGAGGACGAAAACGGTGCGCTTATTCCGAACGCGGCTGTGACGGCGATCAATACGGGCACAGCCTTGCAGCGAGATACGACGACGGACGAAAGGGGACATTACGTACTTCCGTTGTTGCCCCCAGGCACATATATAGTAAGGGTGCAGGCTCAAGGTTTCGCAACGGTCGAGAACAGCAACGTAGTTCTGAACGTGGGAGATCAGAAAGCTCTTCAGATTCAATTAAAGGCCGGCAATATTAGTGAGATGGTGAAGATAACCGGTGAGGCGCCGCTGATTGACACAAACCCGGCAGTTGGCACGGTGGTTGACCGCCAGTTCGTAGAAAACATTCCGCTCAATGGCCGAAGCTTCCAGTCACTCATCGCGCTGACGCCGGGAGTTGTCACCGTACCCGCGCCAGGACCAGCAAACTTCTCAGGACAGTTTAGCGTCAATGGGCAACGGGCTAGTGCCAACTCCTTCATGGTTGATGGCGTCAGTGCAAACTTCGCTGCGGTAGCAGAACCGACTATCAATGCCCTACAAACTACCGGCAACTTGCCTAGTCTTACTACCTTCGGTACTACCCAGAGCTTGGTCTCAGTAGATGCCCTACAAGAATTCAGAGTACAGACCTCAGGCTACTCCGCAGAGTACGGACGTCAACCAGGAGGTCAGATCTCCATCGTCACCCGATCAGGAACCAAAAACTTCCACGGATCGGTGTTTGATTACATCCGCAACGATATCTTCGATGCCAACAACTGGTTCGCGAATGCTAACCGGCGGCCTAAACCACCGCTGAGACAGAACGACTTCGGCGGGACCTTCAGCGGACCGGTGCTCTTGCCCCGTTTTGGAGAAGGCGGTAAGACTTACTGGAGCGGCCGAAATAAGACCTTCTTCTTCTTCTCGTATGAGGGCTTGCGGCTTCGTCTGCCTAAATTCAGTTTGACCAACGTTCCCACCCTAGCTCTGAGGCAACAGGCTTCCGCTGGGTTGCAACCTATTTTGAATGCATTCCCAGTGCCGAATGGCAGAGATCTGGGCAACGGTCTGGCCGAGTTCAGCGCTTCATATTCAGATCCATCCAGTCTCGATGCGGCGAGTATTCGGCTCGACCATACGGTCAACAGCAAGTTCACATTGTTCGGCAGATACAATAGAGCACCGTCGAGCACAAGTGCTCGGAGGAGCGGACTCAACCTGAGTGCTATTCAGTCAAGTCGACTCACCACTCAGACGCTCACGCTCGGTGTAACAGCATTATTGACAACGCGCGCTATCAACGACCTGCGAGTTAATTACAGCAGTAATCGTGCTAGGTTTTCGATTAACTTGGATAACTTTGGCGGCGCCGCTGCGCCGCCTCGGATCGCACTTATTCCAAGTCAATACGATTCCAGCACTGCCCAAGGAGCTGTGGGTCTTAGTTTTTCTGGGAGGACCTCTAGCGGTATCCCGAGGGTTACCCTCTCTGGTGCTGTGACCGATCAGCATCAGGTTAACATCGTCGATAACTTCTCCTACAGCGTCGGCTCACATCAGTTCAAGTTTGGCTTTGATTACAGGAGATTGAGTCCGATCGCTGACGTGAATCGCTACTTCTTATCGGTGACCTTTCGTTCCCTTCAACAGGTGCTGGCGGCAACCGCTGGCTTCGTATCGATCGAAGCGGCCGTTCCTGGAAGGCCGATAATCGTCAACTTGTCAGCCTATGGTCAAGATACTTGGAAATTCTCTCGTCGACTTACGCTAGATCTCGGCCTGCGTTGGGATGTTAACCCCGCACCGCGGGAGGCAAGCGGAAATGACCAGCTCGCAGTCAATCAAATCAACAATCTGGCGACCATGGATTTGGCCCCCCAGGGAACAAGAGCATGGAAGACAACGTACAACAATTTTGCTCCCCGCATTGGGGTCGCATATTTACTTTCACAGACCCCGGGACGTGAAATGGTGTTGCGTGGAGGCTTAGGGGTCTTCTACGATGCTGGCAACGACTGGGGCGCGCAGAATTTCAACCGTGGGTATCCGTTCGCAGCAAGCCGAACCGTGTCCAACCTGATATTCCCACCCTCGTCGACTCAGGTGTCTCCGCCACCACTCCCGGTCCAAACTGCTGTAACACCTCCTTACGGTAGCTTCTCTGCGTTTGATCCAAATCTGAAGCTGCCGTACACGTTGCAGTGGAACGTCGCTATGGAACGGTCTCTTGGCGCAAGCCAGACGCTGACGGCTTCTTATGTTGGAGCTGCAGGCAGAAGACTGCTGCAGAATACGCGATTGAGCCTGAACAGCATTAACCCAAGGTTCACCTCTGTTGATCTTATAACTAACAAAGCGACTTCCGACTATCATGCTATGCAAACAAGTTTCCAGCGACGGCTCTCTAAGGGCCTGCAGGCATTGGTCTCGTATACATGGTCCCATTCTCTTGATGATGACTCAACGAGCAGTACTGGATTCGTGGCTCGCCGCGGAAATGCCGCATTTGATGTTCGTCACCTCTTT
>DATEUF010000315.1:0-5197 GCA_035283325.1 Pyrinomonadaceae bacterium
GTCCGAGTGACAGTGACCTCGCTGAGCATGGCCCGGTACAACTGATGCTCAAGAGGCGTGTGGCTAAGCGCCAGTAGCGCCATCGCTTGCTCAGCTTTCGAAGGTTCATCACGCCAGCCAAAAGGTCGGCTCGCAATTTGATTTGCGCCGAAGTGTTGTTCATACAGCTGCGTGATTCTCATAGGCTTAACTCGACGCGGAGGGCGGTTAAGTGGAACCCCGATTTGCGGAAGTCTTAGTCGCTGAATCGGTGTCGCGTACGATCGGCAATAGAGACGGAAAGCCTGGCCGTCTGTAGGGGCGGCTCCGTGGCCGCCCCAGTGTTAGCAGGGACAGTTGTCGCTGAATGCTTTTCCGGCTGAGTCGCCCAGATTGGCGCACTGTTCAACCACCCTCCTCTTCATCCACTTCCTTTTGGATTTCCCAGAAGGTCCGTTCGTACTGCGCAACCGATCTACCAAGCGTTTCTAACAGCGCTTTCGCATAACTCGGGTTGGTTATGATCCGCGTATGCAGATGAGGCATTTCACTCCCGGTGTAGAACTGACCAAAGTCGAATACGAATTCCAAGGCGTTATGCCCAACTTTGAAGTAGTTGGCGTAACGGCCCTCAAGCCGGCCCCGATTGGGGAGATCATCCCGCTCTTTGTTCATTACCGGTCTCGGAGCAAATATCACCAACCTAACCTGCACGGGAAAGACAAGCATCCGTGCCGAAGTCAAGGACCCGGCAAAGGGGCCATTCGAGGCCACCGTGCAAGGGACAGACCACGTTCTCTTCTCTTATTACTTTTTTCCGTAAGGTGCTGAACGTAAACCGCTTTCCCAGGTTTACCTGGTAAGCGGCTTTCCCAACGTCAAGTGAGCTTGTCACATCGGCGGGTTACACAATTCGGGCTGGATGGGAGGGTTTGACGAAAGACAGAGAGGATCGGAATGATTCGTTAAAAAACCTTGATCTTCAACATTTCAAAAAGGTTGCAATTAGATTGGCGAGTTGTTGCGCTAAGGTTGCGATTTCAATGCGGCGAGACTTATTAGCTGATCCCTGTAACATTTGTGTGTAACAGGACCCAAGGCTCCAGTTACACTCGTGGTCTCAGCCACGTTGCGACGGGAGCGTTAAACCGGATTTATTGTCAGCTCTTGTCAGGTGGTACTTTGCGATCTTTCGATATATCGTCATCCGTGACCAATGTAGCCTCTTAGCGGCCCTGCTCTTATTCCAATTAGTGGAGTAGAGCGCGGCCAGTAGACGCTCCTGTTCGGTGAGCGGGGTATCTTGAATACTGTCACACCACAGCCGGAACTTTTCGGGAAGGTCCGTAAGCTGAATTCTTCGCGAGGGGCGACTCAAGAAAGTTGCCTCCAAAAGATTTTTCAACTCACGCACATTTCCAGGCCAGTCGTGGCGTAATAAATACTGCAGAGCTTGATCGTCAATGCCTTCAATCTGCTGACCAAATTGACGGTTGAATCGCCCAATGAAATGAGCCAGTAACTGGGGAATGTCCTCCTTCCGGCTCCTTAGTGGCGGGAGGACAATCCTGGCCACGTTGAGCCGAAAAAAGAGATCCTTTCTAAACTTACCCTGATCAGTTAGTTGCTCGAGATCCTGGTTCGTAGCTGCAACAACTCTTATGTTCGCGTGGGTGCTCGATTTCCCTCCTAATCGATAGACCTCCCTGCTTTCCAGGGTCCTTAGAATTTTTGATTGGGCATGAGAGCTCATGTCACCGATTTCATCAAAAAAGACCGTCCCCGCTTCAGCTAGCTTTAACTTTCCCTCCTGTGGGGAATGCGCACCCGTGAAGGCTCCTTTCTCGTGGCCGAAGAGCTCGCTTTCCAGCAGGCCGTCCGGAATGGCAGCACAGTTTATGCACACCATAGGTCTTTGACGCCTTGGACTGTTGTTATGGATCAGTTGGGCCACCAACTCCTTTCCGGTCCCAGTCTCTCCCGTGATGAGTACGGAGCTGTCGGTCGGTGCCACTTTCAGGATGTACGCCTTAATTTCATTGAGCAGCGGATTATCACCAATCATCACTTCGCCTCCGATGAGTGGTGAAGGAATTGACTTAGACGTTGCCATTTCCTCAGGGGGAAAGGAAGAGAGGCATCGAGTGAGTGCTGTGTCTAGCTTTTCAAGAGAGAACGGCTGCTTGAAGTAATCGTCGACACCTAATTTCAACGCGGCGATGGCCAGCTCTTCAGAGCTGTTCGCCGTGATCATGATTAGAGGGATTTGTCGGTCAAAGTGACGTATTTGCTGTGCAACACTCAGTACATCTCTGGCGTCACTTAGGGAAGTTCCCAGGATTATCAGGTCAAGACGGTCTTCTCGGAGGGTATTGAGGGCAAAGTTATGGTTGGTCGAATCAATAACCGCGTATCCTGAGTCGAGCAGCCGCGTCTTTAATCTCTGACGCAGACTGTCATCTTCAGTTGAAATAAGAATCTTTGATTCCTTCATGGTCCGCAAGCCTGTCCTACGACAAAAACGCGCCGGTATCCGAAGGGACTTCACTCTTTACCGCAATCATTTTCAGGAAACTAACGCTCGCAGAAGTCCGCCCATCCAGCGGGTCCGGCTTCATGCAAGCGCAATTTCCACAAGGAGATGCCCTCTGGCAGTTCGATTCGGTACTTCGCTGGGGAGACGGTTATGTGCTCAATGAGAAGCCTAAGTTGCGAGGCAGCATTGAATGCGAGGAAAAGCGACCCATAGCACAAGATTTAACAAGTTTAAGCTTGAACAACTCAAGCCTTGTGCACTATGATGCAAACCATAGGGGCGCCTCCTCTGCACGCAGAGGCTGAGCGTCATCTCGGGCTTCGTCCTTATCTTGCTTGTTGCTACTTGCGGGTGGGGACGAAGCTTTCCTTACACAACCAACCAAGTAATCATTAGTAAATTAAAAACCGTGGCTTAATCCTCGGCACGCCTGCCAAAGAAAGTCTTGTTTTTTACTGGAGATGTGAATCATACGGCGCCCACACGCTCTATCACATTGATGATTTGCGCTGGGCGTCCTCGAACGAAGGGCTGGTACACCTCTCCGCACAAGGCGCAACCTAGCGTCTTTAAGGAACTGGCTCAATAATGCGAGGCACGCGAAGCATATATTCACTGCGCACAGAATGTCAACAAGAATATGGCCCCGGGTGACCTCAAGCAGCTTGTGTCAAAATGCGGAGGTTTCTATAATGCGGTTGTAGCGCCTTATACCGATGCACATTGAACTCTCACTAGTCCTCTGAATCCATGGCTCCGCACAGCCGTGTCCAGTAGTACTAATGGTCGTTGCTCGTAAGGTTTTCGCAACCTGGTCAGACGGGTGAGGAGCAGCAAACGGCACGGAGGTCAGCAAGGGGAGCGGTGGCGACCGCGTTGCACACCCCAGCATAGTCGTTGGGTCACGGTCACCCGCTTGCTATCGAGAGTGTGTGAAAACTCATGATGGTGCTACCGGAGCGTGTGCCCGTCTCATTCTCACCGTGGGTTTAGCCCGGTGAAAGTGAGATTGAAGAATCTCGAACCGTTTTAACTGTTTCCTCTTCGTGGCAAGATGCGCTCGATTGAAAACCGTTAAAACGGTTCCAAATCTGCCTGATGACTCTTCTTCACCGGGCTAAAGCCCACGGTGAGAATGAGAAGATTCTAGTAGAACGGTTGGTGGCGGTTTCACAGCTATCAGCCATCTCATCAACCTGAATCACCTCAAAAAGACCCGACAACGATTGATCAGCTAAGATGTATTCTGCGTAGCTGTCGAAGCTCGCGACGCCTATTACACGCAGTTGCTTTTTTTGGAGTGTTTGCCGCATTGCCTCCGACACTTGAGGGTTTGCGTAAGTGCCTAACAGTTGATGCAGGTCATCAACAAAAAGAATTGCGGATCCTTGCGTGGCCGTGGCCTCTGCCAGGACAGCCTGCAGTCGCGCGGCGAATTGCGCTGGCGATCGGGCGCCGCGGAACAGCCTTTTCAGGTTCAACGCAAAAATCTGCTTGTCACGCAGGTTTTCGGGAACTCTGCCCGTAGCAATATTTTGTGCCACACCGCTCGCGATGGCGGCTGAGTCGAGGCTTACCAAGTCTCCTATTACCAGCGGATTAATCGTGGTCTCGACAGACAGAGTGCTCAAAATGCTACCGATCTCGCCATGATGCCCCAGAACCGGATTCAGCTTTCCCAGCCGCGCCAATTTTGTGAGATCTATCGTATAGCGAGCGAGATACTGGTTACGCGCTTTTGCCGGCGTCACCTTGGGAGCTGGCGCAGTTCTCGACCGGCGACGAGCGGCTACACCAGCCGGGGCGCAAATACAGTAGGCAACCAGCACCGCTGCGGTCATGGGCGCGAGTTTGGATCGCTCCGTCTTCGTCATTCTGTAGTCTCCAGACTTACGTGAGGTCGGACTAACAGTTGACCCCACCCGCTATCGCTGATTTGCCCCAATTCCCTTACAAGTAATGGCCTCGAGCCGAATCGAGCGCTAGAGACGCAAGCGAGTGATGTGCCGCGTGAGGAGGGCGGGGCGGATGAACCTGTGTTCTCAATGAAAAGCGGCTGGAGAAGCGCTTTTCGCCGCGATGCCAGGCGGGACCTGCCGTTCAATTTGAATGCCGTTCCAATCGTTTTGAATTAGAATTTGGGACACAACGGCCAGACGAAAAGTGACGAATTTGCTGGAGGCAAGGACATGGACGGTTGGTGGATCGACTACCCAAGAGTAATGGGAAGTCCCAATCCCAGTACTGCTGATTTGGAAGAGCTTCGGCGCCAGGGATTCGAGATAGTTGTCTCGCTACTGCGGGAAGAGGATCAGCAGCCCAACTATGACCTGGCTAAAGCCAAGGCGATAGGTCTTATCAGATACAGTATTCCCGTCAGAGACTTCCATGCGCCGAAGGTGGATCAGCTCATGGAATTTGCAGAACTAGTCGACGGATTTGCTGGATCCACCAGAATTCTTATTCACTGTCAGGGCGGTATGGGCCGCACAGGAACCTTCGCTGCCGCCTACTGGATCGCCAGGGGCAGTCCTGTCGAAGAGGCAATCGCGCGAATCAGGAGAGCTAGAGTGCATGCGATCGAAACTCCGGAACAGGAAGCAGTATTGAAGGAGTTTGCTGAAAGATATTCAGGTCGGTGAACATGTCAGTACCACCGGGTCCTGCTGTCATTGTCACGCG
>DATEUF010000316.1:0-16314 GCA_035283325.1 Pyrinomonadaceae bacterium
CTAGCATGCCGCAATTCCGGGTAACTCAGATCTAAAAAATCCACATGGCTAAGGAGGATCGAGAAATATGAAGAGGACTGCCCTTTTAACGGTAACCATTCTGTTCACATTCACTTGCGCAGGTGCCGTACTCGCTCAAGCGCCCGCACCACCCAAGCCCGGGCCTGAACACCAAAAGCTCGCGTACTTTGCCGGCAAATGGACATCGGAGGGTGACATGAAGGCCAGTGACTTCGGTCCGGGTGGTAAGTTTTCGTTTGAGGAAACCTACGAGTGGTTCACCGGCGGGTTCGCGCTGGTATGTCACACGGACGGGAAGATGATGGGAGGCACAGTCAAAGGCCTCAGTGTCATGGGCTATGACGGAGAAGAGAAGACGTATACATATTTCGAGACGAATACCTTGGGCGTGAGCGCTCCGGATTGCCAAGTAAGTGCATATAGCCCTGGCCGTGAACTTCTCCGGGGAGGCTGTAATGTAGTGGTGTGTGTTAACCGCTGTGCCGGAATTGCCCGACATCGTCGTCTATATCGAAGCGCTAGAAAGGCGAATTCCAGGTCAAAGGCTGCAGCAGGTACAAATTGACGCGCCCTTTCTCTTGCGTACCGCAGTGCCGCCACTGAGCATTGCGGAAGGCAAGAAGGTTGTTAACCTGCGCAGGCTGGGCAAACGCATTTGCATTGGCCTCGAGGAGGATCTCTGGCTTGTTCTGCACTTGATGATTGCCGGGAGGTTACACTGGTATGAGGCGGAAAGCGCAGTTAGCCGGACGCAAAAGTCAGCAGCTTTCGTTTTCGCCAACGGCACTCTCACGTTGACAGAAGCTGGTTCACGAAAGCGCGCGTCCTTGCACGTGGTTGAGGGTGGGCCTGCTAAAATTCGTAAAATAGGTCGACCGGCGGCTGTTTAACGCAATTGAAGAAGTATGTTGATTTTTAAACCACTTCGTAACAATTTCGCAACACTCGTTGGGTTATGATACGGAGCACTGAAGGAGGTAGAGACTTTACCTTAAGCCGATCAACTAACTGCCCACGACGATCTCTTCACTTGGGGATAGAAGTGAGTGAAACCCGGTCCGGGATTCCGGCAGCAAATCAGAAAAGGCATTCGCAGGCATTAGCCGTTCCCTGAAAGCCCCGAAGAGGTGCGCTGTCTTCGGGGCTTTCTCTTGTGGCGGGCAACGTCCCATCAGGATGGTTCCCGCTTAACATTGTCGAAAAGGAGTTATAACTTTATGGCTGCTCATGTTGCGGTGAAGAGTGCCCCCTTACCACGCCTGGAAGAACTGGCAGAATTGGAACGTAAGTGGATAGAAGCCCTGCTCAAACGAGACCGTGAGACTCTCGACCATCTCTTGGCTGAGAATTTTCTTGTTTTTACTCCTACCGGCAAACTCAACAAAGGTCAATGCCTGGATCAAATGAGTAGTTCCGACCTGGTGTTGGAATCGATCGTCAATGAAGACGCAGTGGTGCGCGACTACGGAGTTGAGGCGATCGTGAGTGGAATTGTGAAGCTTAAAGGGCGCTACAAGGGTGTAGATCTCACCGGCCGGTACGCCTATCGCTGTAGCCAAGCGCGCCTCGATAGCGAGGAAAGTTCTCGGATTCTGATCGCAGACGTGAAGGTCATCCCGTAAAAAATCGCCTCTCGGGTTCGTAAGCGCTAGCAGATCGGAGGCTCGCGTGGCCGCATGGTGACCGCGACCTCCGTTGCGGCGCTGTTTAAAGTCTCGAGGCTCTTAATCGCTCGCGAGCGATTTTTCAGTTTTCTCTATCTTGAGCCTGGCCTGCCGCCGCCCCGCCTCACTCTTAACCAGTTGAACAAGCTGGCTATTTCTCCTGCCGTCACACTGTAATCCCTCAGCCTTTAAAAAATCTGAACAGTAGTCTGGACTTCATTGGTGGAAGAAGTTAAAGTTAAGGTGCGCATCTTCGGCAGCGTGCGCCATGCGATGTGGTAAAGTCTCTCCCCGACTAGCCGCAGGCAGGGTCGTCCTTTCCAACCTCGGCTGCTTCCATCCCGATCTTGCAACACCAAATATTACTTTTGTTTGCGGTTTACCCGTGTCTTAATGGAGAGCCTCTATGCCTTCCCCCTTGCCAAAATTGAATTTGCGTTCACAGAAACTGACTGTGGCGCTTTCCTTGTTGTTGCTCGCCAGCCTGGCAGTGGCTACTTACCTCTTTGTGCGCCAACGCAATCGGATCACAGTCCAGAAGATCAACTACTCTGAACTCTACCGCGTTGCCGAGGGAGGTTCCGCTGCTTCCTTAAGCGTTCAAGGCGATATGGCCACCGTGAAGAACCACGATGGCACCTTGATGGAGGCCCTCATAACCAGTCAGCCGGCCCAGCTGGAGATCGTTAACCTCTTCAGAAAAAGTAACATAACGGTTGAGTTTAAGCCTTTGGAACAGAGTCCCCTCGTTACAGCACTGAACTGGCTCGTGCCGGCGCTCAGTCTGATGCTGCTGGCTTTTATAGGCTGGCGCGTTTATGGAAACATGAGCGGTCATGGAAGCTTCGATCCGGTGGAGTGTAGCGGCAAACAGAGTGTCAACTTTGGGGATGTCGCCGGTGTTGATGAAGCCAAGGCGGAGCTGGCCGAAACAATTGAGTTTCTGCGCGATCCGGCACGCTTCGGACGCTTGGGTGGGCGCGTGCCACGCGGCATTCTGCTCGCCGGACCTCCGGGGACGGGCAAGACACTCTTAGCACGAGCAGCGGCAAATGAGGCAGGAGTTCCTTTTCTCACAGCCTCAGGCTCCAGCTTTCAGGAGAAGTTTGTCGGACTAGGTGCGGCCCGTGTCAGACATCTCTTTGCGAAGGGGAGAAAGATGTCGCCCTGCATCATCTTTATTGACGAGATTGACGCCTTAGGACGACAGCGGGGACGTGGCAACGACTCGGCCTCTGCCGACCAAGATCAAACGCTAAATCAGCTTCTTGTAGAGATGGATGGTTTCGATCAAACCAGCAGTATTGTAGTGATCGGATCGACCAACCGTCCCGATATACTGGATCAAGCGCTGACGAGGTCGGGCCGGTTTGATCGAGAGATCGCTGTAAATCTGGCAGACTCGCAGGGTCGTGAGGCTATCCTAAAAGTTCACTCTCGAAATCTTAAGCTGGAAGCCGGTTTGGATCTCTCCTGGATCGCCCGCGGCACTCCAGGGTTTTCTGGAGCCGAACTGGCAAACCTGCTTAATGAAGCGGCCATCGCCGCAACACGAGATGGCTCGGAAGCGATAGGTCGGAAGCACATTGAGTATGCCCGCGACCGGATACTCATGGGTGCTGAGCGGCAGGGATTCCGAATGGACGAAGAAGAACGGTACGCAACCGCAGTTCACGAGGCGGGCCATGTCACGGTTGGCTTGGCGGTTGAGCACGGCGATCCTATTCACAAGGTCTCGATCTTACCGCGCGGCCGCGCTTTGGGTGTCACACAATCTTTGCCGGAACGAGATCGGCTAATGAAAAGGAAGGAGTATCTGGAAGATCAGATCGCCATTCTGCTGGGCGGTCGCGCAGCCGAGCAAGTGCTCCTTTCCACGATGACCGCAGGTGCTTCCGACGACATCGAGCGGGCCGTTGAGATCGCCAGACGCATGGTGAGCGAGTTTGGCATGAGCCCTTTGGGCCCAATCAGCCTGGGCAAGAATGACGATCAACGCAGCCAGTCGCTGCTGGATCGAGTGGAGGAAGCCACGAACAATATAGTCCATACGCAGCTCGACCGAGCGTGCGCGATGGTCGCGACTAAACAACAGTCGATCGCCAGGCTTGTTCAGCTCCTGATGGAACGTGAAACGCTCGAAGCGGATGAAATCCGCAGCTGCTTTGACGCGGACGAGGTGACGCAGGCAGCGTAGGGGCCAGGCCTATTCTTGCGCGGACAGGATTCCAGAGCTTAGCCGAGATTGGCATTGATCATCACTCCGTCCCACCGATTCATTACATCCAGGTGAAGCTCAAATTGATCCAGAATGCGCATGGCGATGTGGTTAACGATGTCCTCGACATTTTTGGGATGGTTATAGAAGGCTGGGACAGGGGGCAGTATTACTACGCCCATCCGCGATAGCTTCAGCATGTTTTCGAGATGAATGTCATTGAACGGCGACTCGCGAACCACGAGCACCAATTTGCGTCGTTCCTTCAGAATGACGTCGGCAGCTCGATGGATTAGATTGTCGCCCTGCCCGAGCGCAATAGCCGCGAGAGTGCGCATGCTGCAGGGAACAACCACCATGCCCAGTGTAATAAAGGAGCCGCTGGAGATTGCCGCACCCTGATCACCGGCTGGGTAATTATGGGTAGCTAAACGCTGCACTTCGTCAACAGAATGTGACGTCTCATGCACCAGCGTGCGAGCACCCCACTTACTCAATATCAGGTGTGTTTCGGTCCCTGAGCCCTGGAGCATCTCGAGCAGACGCACGCCAAAGATTGTTCCCGTCGCCCCCGTAATTCCGACTATTAATCTGGTTGGATTTGGTTTTGTGCCGGCCATCGCTTGTGAACAATTAAGCTGCAAATGGCGCGGAGACGCAAGTGTTTACGAGCAGCGGCCGAATCGATGGCCACATAACGGGCGGCTATTTATCCAGCAGGCGCTTATCCAGTGGACCAAAGCACCAGACGTTGCGTCCGGCGGCGCCGCTGCGATCCGGCCGATCAAAGAAGGCCACTATCTCGGCGCTGTCCTTTAGTGCGGCAAACTGGTCCTTGGCCAGAGTCAGTATCAGCATGCGTCCACTCGCATCGCCAGAAAGCTCATAGGAAAAAATTTGTTTGCCAACCTGCAGACGCAAGGGTGCCTCTTTCGGTGGAAACGGGCGGTCCGTCTTCAACTCGATCTGGACCAGCGGCTGACGAGTCACACCGATTACCCTGGCAGTGCTGTGGATTCGCACAATACTGTTTCCCTGTTCAGCCATCGGTGAAGTCGCCGCTTTAAACTTCTCAGACAAGCTAAGACGGCCCACTGCTACCAATTGACCGCCATCCATATTCGATACCGATACCTCTGCACCTTCCCTCAATATCGCCCGATCATATATCAACGCACCAACCTCCTGACGGCCCTGCGGACGGTATAAGGGAAGGGCGGCATCTCCAATCCAGACTAGCTTAGCCCCTAAGTACTCATCTCCAGAGAGCAAGAGACGATAGGCAGCGTCGATGGTTTGAGGTCTGCCATAGAGCTCGACTTCTATGGGTTCCGCCAATGCTATCTCTTCGACCTTAATAGGTTCGGTAGCATTTCCTTTCGTTATGAACTTTCCTGCCGATCCACGCAGTTTCAAGATGATGTCGTCATTGAGGGCCACGGCTTTGGGCTGAGGCTGAGGGTGACGAGATATTCGTGATACGCGATAAGAGATGCTGGAGGGATATCGAAAGGGTTCGACTGCCTGGATGGTAACAGTCGCTGGAACTGCGATCAGCGAAGCGGATCCAAGCCATGGCGCGTCAAGACCCCCAAACGGGTACTGTTGGTTGCCGGTTAGAAACCCCCAAAGTAGTTTGGAATAGATCGGCTGATTGCTTTCATCTAGAAAAGTCACGACGAAGTTGCTGCCTCTATTTGCGCCGTTTGACCAGCGAAGTTCAAGAGCAACCGGCTGACAGTCACCCATCGTGATTGGAATCTGAAAGCTCTCTCCAGCCTGGCGAAACCGGTGAGTGCCTGTAGTTTGCGGTACGGGATCCGGGCAAGTTTGCGCAGATGCTCTAAACCCATGGCTCAAGAGCAGGCAACACCCGAGCAACACCAGCTTCTGGAAGACGCGTCGCATGGTCCAATATTGCCAGGACATATAAACACCTCTTGCGTTACTTGTGGATTGCAGACCCCTTGAAAGCAAGCTTAACACGTCAAAGGGTGCTGCCGGTTTGTGAAGCTTTTGGGGCGTGCCTGAGTGCTCTGTAGTTACGAGACCCGGAGATGAGGTGACGGTGGGGCTTTATCTATACTACTTAGTACGCTTGCCAGGGAGCAAGACTTTTTTGGTATTTGGCGGGGTCAATTTAGAACTGATGCCACATTTTTCGCCGTATTCCGAGTTTTCTTCGCCGTTCTTACTCGAGACGGTCGTGCTGTGGCTTGTTAGACAGATGAGGAATTCTGGGAAATTTGTGCTTTTCCCAGCAGGAATTGAGTGCGGGATGATCTAATCGAAAATTGCGTCTCGCGAACGATATTCGCTGGCACTCAGGCCAGTCAATTCTTTGAAGCTGCGCGAAAAGTAGTGACTGTCGACAAATCCGACCCGCACAGCCACTTCCTTCACGCTATATTTTCCTGATGCCAGCATCCGTTTGGCCTCTTCAATCCTAGTGTTTCGCAGTAATTGCCGGAAACTTACTCCTACCTGCTGGTTCAGTATCCGCGATAGCTGCACCTGCGACAACGAGAGCTCTCGCGCCACATCCGCCAGCTGTAAGTCAGGAGTAGCGTAATTCTCTGAGATAATGCGCAGCACGTCCCGCACCGTGTCGTAGTTTTGCACCTTTTCAGCATGATGGCATGGTTGTATGGGGAGCACTTTCCGCAACCTACTTACCATCTCCAAATCGCCGGCAGCGCCAGACTCTGCACTTAATATGAATTCCCCCAGGATGGCGGCACCCTCATTAGTACCACTGCGCCGGAGAACCAGCAGCGGCACGCCCGGATAAACTTGCCGCAGTTGGCTTACAAACAGTCGCCGTACGGGGTAGCGCGAGACGCCGATAACGATCAGATCCACATCGTGGACCTCACTTACTGGCCGCGCCTTATCTTTCGAGCCCTTCGCAGTCAATGCAGACAACGGGACTTCCTTTAGCGCAGCGAGAACGTGCTGGCAACAATCGATTGCCATGATGTGCAACTGCACTGCTTCCTGCGCTTTCATTACCTTAGAAAATCCACGCCACGACAGAAGTACGACTAACTGCTTGCAAGCGCTTTGCAATCAAATCGCCATAGGGTTTGTCCACATCTAAGCCCAATTTTTACACGCAAAACTTGTTGTGCACATAACAACGAAATTGTACGCTGAAACTGACCTCTTCAAAGTCTGAAATTGGCTGAGAGGGGGGAACTAATGATGAAAGAGAGGATCAACCTGTGCGCTGCTTTGGAAAGGCTTCTACTGCAAATATGCCGGCAGGAACAAGACGTCGTATATCGGTTCTGGCAACCGTCTGCCTCTTTGCCGTTGGTCTTTACAGCGTCGGCCGGGTCCAGGCTGGCGGCACACATTCATCCGCAGTGACAGAGGTCCCGCGACTCTCAGCTAATCAAACTTCCCTGTCCTCTTCCTTCGCCACTGTTAGCGAACTCCCGGCGAAGGTCATAACGCCTCTGAGCCATATCACTGTTTCACATGCTCTGAAGCCCGAAGTGCAGCCATTACTGATGGCTGACGAGAAGACAGGACGGGCAATTGCCCTGGACGCGCTGACATGGGAGTCAGAGCCCTTCCCCGCAAACCAGGTAATACCCTTTAGTCCGGACACGCGCACACGCTTAATGCTCTTTACGCAAAATGTTGCTCTTCAGGCAGGTGAAGCACCGTCTTCATTCATAATGCAGGGCCAGGACACTGCAAATCATCTATATACGTTAACCGTCGAACATTTCGGCACGTTGCCAATGGAAACTTCTGTTGGGTTTCTTATTGTGAGGCTCAGTGACGAGATGACCGACAATACCGGCGATGTGGAATTGCGTCTTTACTATCACGGTATGAGCAGCAATGGCGTAAAAGTAAATGTCGGTCCCCATGGCCCCGCCCCCACACCTACTCCCGATCCGACTGCGACTCCAACACCCACGCCCACTCCAACACCGACTGCTACGCCGACTGCCACACCCACGCCGACGCCTACTCCAACGCCAACACCAACTCCAACGCCTACTCCAACTCCAACGCCTACTCCAACTCCTACTCCGACGCCGTTGGCGACGCCTACACCTACGCCCATACCAATGCCGACACCAGCACCATCGCTTAGCCCGTATCCCTGCTTGAATGGGACTGGACCGCTTAGTACGCTGTCAGGCGATTTTTCGACACCCTACATGACCACCAGTCTACAGGCAAACACAAGAATCGATGCTCGGTTAGCTAGATGGATTGACGCAGGAAAGGTACCCTTCAGAATTGGTGGGCGGGGAAATGTCTGCGTGGAAGGTGGTGAAATCGTTGGTCTCTTCCCCCTTTCAACGTCCTGGGATGTAATGCATGCGACCTACGCCACTCAGATCAGAGGAGGTATTAATTCACTTCTCGAAAATATGCGCGTACACAACTATGGAGATGGATTCTTCATAGGAAGCGAAGACAACAGCGGATTTGTTTTCCGCGGTGGCTATCTCAGCCAAATACGTGACGACGCAATTTCAAATGACTACGGGTGGCCAGGCACTATAGAAGACACCTTAATAGACGGCACGTACGTCGGATTCTCGGATAGGGGCTTCACGGCTGCGTCGAGTCAAGCCATCATGGAGATCAGGAACACGCTTGTTCGCCTGCAAACGTATGATCAAACCTACAATAACAGCGGGCCCGGGCACGGCTGGTTTTGGAAGTTCGACAGCGAAGCAATCAAGTTGAGTCTACATGGAAACATCTTCTTTGCTGCGTCTCCCTCGATTCACAGCTCGGCCAAGCTACTTCCAGAGAAGATCGTTAGCTGCAAGAAGCCGGATGGTTCACCAGACAACACGATCGTTTGGACTGGACAAGGGCCTTATCCAAGACCAGACGAATTGTTGACGGGTTGCTTCACTCTGACAACTGACAGCAGTGTTTGGTACAAAGCAGTAATAGATTGGAAGATTCGGCATAACAGGTGAAGAGCGCCTGGCCGCAAGTGAGATTGTGCTTCAGATATTCTCGCTTTGTGTGCGATTGTTCCGCCATTGCGACTGGCTTGGAAAAAGCCTATCCGCTGAGCAGGCATCTTTCTTGGACCGAAGCGACCGAAACTCGGTTGGTTTGAGACCAGTCCACTCTTTAAAGCTGCGCGAGAAGTAACTGCTGTCAGCGAACCCCACCCGCAAGGCCACGCTCTTTACGCTGCTCCCATTCGGAGTGAGCATGCGCGTTGCCTGTTCCAGACGGATCTTACGCAACAGCCGACGGAAGTTTGTGCCTCCCGCGCTGTTGAGTATTCTCGAGATCCGCTTCGGAGAGATCGCGAGTTCTCGAGCAACTGAACTCAAATCCAAAGCAGGATCAGAGTATCTTTTCAGAACCACTCGATGCACAGCGCGGACCAGACCATCCCGATTGCCGCGAGAATGTGTACACCCCGGGAATGGCAACAGAGAACGGGCTCCTTCAATGGTCTTCCAGTCGTCCGGTGTATATTGGTCACTTATCACGAACTCTCCACGTACGACGTTAGCATTGCCAATGTCATTGCTTTCTTCGCGCAAGATGAGAATTGGAGGTGAATTGAACACGTGACGAATCTGGTTCAAGACCACGTGGCTTATTGGCGCCGGCGACATCCCGATAACGACCAGGTTATACTTGTGGGGGCTTAGAACGGTCTTCTGGTCCAGCACGGAGTTCAGGCAAGTCATGGTGTGAGGCTTCAGTGTTTCAAGTACAGTCAGTATGTGTTCGCAACAATCGAGCGCAATAATGTTATGCATCCGTTCAGGTGCTTTCATGGACAGTTGCCTACCTGTTTTTCCGCTAAGTATGACTATTTTTGCTGCAATTAACGGTTGAACTGCGATCCCCGACGGAGTTATCGTTCAGCTATTCATCCCCCCTACCGGACACATTTAATCAGGACCAAATGGAATGCAATGACCTCACCCGACGATCAGGCACAATTGAGGATACCCTGATAGATGGAACATATGTCGCCTTTTCCGATAAAGGCTTCTCAAGAGCAACCGAGCAATCACTTTTGACGATAAAAAATAGTCTGGTTCGCTTGCAAGTCTACGAGCAGAGTTACAATAACAGTGGGCCAGGTCACGCTGGCTTTGGAAGTGGGACAGCGGCTGCAAATCTGGCTTTGCATGGCAATATATTCGCAGTTGCCGAATGGAAACTGCGCAATAATAGGTGAGTGTAAAGTGCGGCAGAAGAGAGATTGCCCAAATACATACTTCTATTGCTCGTGGCACCACTCTCTCGTGGTGGTGGCCATCGTTTGCGCTGGTGTTGTTTTTTGCCAAGCCTTTTGGGGCAATAGGCATACCGGATTAAGTCACCTGATTAAGGCAGATTCCCGAACTCCTCAAGCGATTGCCAAGCCATCGGACCCGCCTCCTGTTAACAGCCCAGGGATGTTCATTCCGGCCTCGGCCAAAGCACTAAAACCGAAGGCCGCCGCCACTACATCATGTTTGGAGCGTAATGGCCCTCTTCTGGTCCTTACAGGCGCTCGCACCACCCCGGAATTGATAAGAAACCTAAAACCCGGTACGCGGATTGACGCTCGTTCGGCGAGATGGGCGAACTTAGGCAACGTACCGTTTCGGATTAGCGGCGGTCCAAATGTCTGTGTCGAGGGCGGGGAGATTTCAGGCCAATATCCGCTATCAACCTCATGGGCCATAATGCACGATACGTATGCTGTGGAAATAAGAGGTGGCTCGAATTACTTGCTATCAAATATGCGTATCCATAATTACGGTGACGGAGTTTTCATCGGGAAAGAAGATAGTGAAGGATTTGTCGTCAGCGGAGCATACTTAACACAAATACGTGATGACGCCATATCGGATGATTACGGATGGTCAGGGACCATCGAGGACACTCTCATAGATGGAACCTACGTCGGCTTTTCTGACAGGGGATTCACTGCTGCGAAAAACGATGCAGTGCTGAACATAAGAAACACCATTCTTCGGCTCCGAACATACACACAGACCTATAACAATCGAGGACCGGGCCACGGCTGGTTTTGGAAGTGGGATAATGATGGCATAAGGCTATCATTACACGGAAATATCTTCTTTGCTGAAAGCGCTTCGCTCCACAGCGGCCATCAGTTGTTGCCTGAAAAGGTAGTGACTTGTAAACGACCGGACGGTTCTCCAGATAACATTATTGTGTGGGGCGGGCGGGGTCCGTACCCACGGCCCAAAGAACTAGAGACTGGATGCTTTACTCTCACAACCGATACCAGGGTTTGGTATGCAGCTGTAAGGAGATGGTTAGCCGCCCACAAGAGATAAGTCCCATAGGTCCTATAGGTCATATATTTCCTATGCCGGTTCTTCCAAGAGATCACTCTGCAAGTCTTTCGCGCAACGGCACAGTTTGACCAGCATCGATTCCTTTGTGCGCCGCCACGATCTTCTCGTAAAGCCTGATGATCTGTTGACCAATTTTTCTGTCATCAAGATCAAGCACTGCGGGGCGGCCGTTAACTCGCCCCCCCCACCGCAATACCTGGGACAGACCTGCGGCAATCGTTTCAACAGAATCGTCCGAACAAACCACACATCCTTCAATATTGCGTAATCTCTCAGGCACGTCCCCCACCGGGACTGATACAACCGGCAGCTGACAGGCCAGCGCCTCTTTGACAACGTTTGGCGACCCTTCGTGACTAGAGGTGAGCAGCAACGCATCGCAGGCATTCATGTAGGCAGGCATTAATGAGTGTGGCACCGCTCCGGTGGTAACGAGCTCCACATCGAAGTCTTCAGTTAGTTTGTCCACTGCTGCCCGCGCCAATCCAAAACGCTTGACTGGCCGACTGCAACTTGCCGCAAATAACACGAGCTTCTTATCAAGTGGCAAGCCCAGTTGTCTTCGTGCTTCCCGCTGATTACTTGGCGTGAACAGCTCGATATCCACGCCTGAGGGGATTACCTCAACCGCACATCCCGCCGGCAAGAGTGATTTCAAGTGCTCGGACACGACGATATTGAGCGAGGCACGGCGCGCCACAAAACGGCTCAAATGCTGCAAAATTCGTCCCCTCCACGTGTAATGTCCGTTTGCGCCAACGTTGCCCTGCAAGTCGGTTCCGCGGAACGTTACTAGCAATGGCCGGTTGGTAGGAAGGGCCAAGGCCCCGCTCTGCCCAAACTGAGCGTGGATCAAATCATACTGGCTTAAAGGATATTGCAATCTCAAGCATGCCCATGCGCGCAGGTAATTGAAAGGGTTCTTATTCCCTTTAAACGTGAACAGATCTATGTACACTCCCATTTCTTTCAAACGACTGACCTGCTGGACAAGAAAGGGCACGCGCTCCGGCCGATCGGCCGAAGGCCACTCGCTGGTGATCATTAAGACGCGAAGGTCAGAGACGGGTGGGTATGATGAACTTGTCACCGGAAAATACTTCTACTGGTTGTGATAGGAACTGCGGCGGTTGAGAAGAGCCGATATAAATTATTTTCGCACGCCTGCGATGAGTACGCTTCGATAGAGATGCCGGATCGGAGGGAAGTTCGAATCAAGAAATCGATCCAGTTCGTAAGTAGTCTTCATCAAGATATTTGCCGGGTTGGAGAACAGCACCTTAGAAATTATGCCAACTGGTACTGAGAGAAACTGCTCATAATAGAATGTCGTTTCAAAACGTTTCCGGATTTCGGCGACCTCCCTTCTTCTGAGCGGCTGCTCATCGGCGGTACGAGCTTTGGGCGTTATCAGACGAACAATCTTCCCTACAGGGTTACTTCCTAACGGTTCACAGAATAGGATTCTTCCTCCCGGCTTCAGGACCCGCCTGATCTCGTCCAAAGCCTCGACAAAGTTAAGATGATGAAGAATGGCATCTCCGAACACCATGTCGAAACTTTCGTCCTCAAATTCCAAGTGATTAGCGTCCATCAAAGAGAACCTGGGTTTGACCCGTGATGTTTGGGCCTTCTCCCCTCCTTTCTCAAGCGCCTTCGATGAAATGTTTATGCACTCCAGGACTTTGGGCTCAATCTCATAAGGCTCTATCCAACGGACCCAACATTGAGAACCAATTTCCAGAACTCGGCGGCCAGTGGCGTATTGAAGCTCGTCACGAAGAATCTTGTTGCGGTGGAGGTGGTAATAATATTTTGTGTGGCTGAATACTTTGTTAAATGCGTCACGCTGTAAGCCTACTTCGTCATATTGCGTCTTTTCGCGCAACGCTCGCTGCGTAAAATTTGGCAGAGATAGATTGCTTTCCATGATGTCACCTCCTCACACTGTCATTGAGTTTGGCCACTTCGCTTAAGCCAAAAAGGCAACGGTGACCTGAATCGCGCCGTGCTTGCTGGACGGGAAGCTTCAATAGCTTTTGTGCCAACTTCGCAAAGTTTCTGTTCCAGTCTGGTAGCCCAAACAACCCTCGAAAAATTCTCCGCTACGTAACGGCGGCCGAGCCGGCCCATCACGAAGCGGCGCGCCGAGTCGTCATAGAGTTCCCGGATACCTTTGGCCAGCCCCACCGCATCATTCGGAGACACGACTATTCCAGCGCCAGAACTCGCCAGGAGGTTGGCTGTTTCACCCGTCACCGCCCCCACGACCGGCTTCGCGCACGCCAGGTATTCAAAGACCTTGACGGTAATGATCTTCTCAAGGTACGGGTCAGGTAATAAGGCGGTAAGGCAGATATCGGCACGGGCCAACAATGACGGAATATCCTCAACTTTGCGTTCACCACCGAAAATGACATTACTGAGTCCCAGCCGATTGGCGATCTCTTGAAGCGCCTCCCGGCGAGCGCCACTTCCCAAAAAGAAGAACACAATGTTCTTCTCGTCTCGTAGCAGACGTGCTGCCTCAAAAACGACTTCTAACCCATGTTTGATACCAAGCACCCCTGAATACATCACGACAAAACGATCGCCAAAGGGGTATTCAGCGACAATAGGATTGTGAGGTGTCAAAGGCTGGAAGATCTGTAAATCTGCACCATTGGGAATCAGGATGGTTTTGTCCCGGGGAACACCACGTTCGAGCAGCGTATCGATAAAAGATTGGGTCGTACACGTTATGGCAGTTGCCGCTCGATAGCTCAGGCGCTCCAGCGTTGTTATAACGCGGACGGGTGTTGAGCCCGCAGTAGCCCCGCCACAAGCGACGATCTCATCGGGCCAAAGATCCCGAATGTCCAACACCAGCCTGGCACGACGCAAGCTCGCGAGCAGAATTGCTGGAATAGCGCTGAAAAGCGGCGGCGAAGTGACGAATACCAAGTCAATCTTTCCTGCTCGCAGCCCGCTACGAAAGGCCGCTGGCATGAAACTCAAGTAGCTCCGCAACTGCGACCACTTTGACTTGTTGCGCGGCGCTGTATAACAAGCAGTGCGAAAGATGGTATAGCCATCAGTCTGTTCCTTTAGGGTTCTCTTGCCCTGGTACTCAGGAAAAACGATCCCCTCAGGATAGTTAGGCATTCCAGTCGCCACAAATACTTCATGTCCGGCAAGTACAAGTTGACGCACAATGGGGTAAAGGCGGTTCGACTGGGCCCCCATCTCAGGACGGAATATCTGCGTTACAATGAGAATGCGCACTCTTTTTAACAGGCTCCATGCCCTCGAAATACAGCCAGCGGAGTACGTAACATCAGTTGAAGATCAAGCCACAAGCAGCGATGATTGATATAGTGCATGTCCATAAACACCCGTTCGGGATAGTCTACGTCGCTGCGACCGCACACCTGCCACAGACCACTTAAGCCAGGCTTTACGGAAAGCAGCTTTTTCCCATAGATGGAATACTTGGAAAGTTCTGGTGAAACGATCGGCCTTGGCCCAATGAGGCTCATGTCACCCAACAGGACATTGATGAGCTGTGGTATTTCATCCAGACTCGTCTTGCGCATGAATCCACCCAGGCGGGTAACACGTGGGTCATACTTTATCTTATAGCTGACCTCAAACTGCTGGCGCAGCTCTGGATTACGTCTCAGTTGTTCTTCTGCATCGACAGCCATCGTTCGAAATTTCAAACACCAGAATTCCCGTCCGAGTTGTCCCAGCCTTTTATGTTTATAGAAAACAGGGCCATTCGAAGTTATCTTTATGGCGAATGCAATTATCACAAAGAGTGGCGATACGAGTGCTAAAAGGACCAGGGAGCCAACAACATCCATCACTTCCTTACACAGTTGGTAATTGGCCTTGCTTCTTGCTGAGCGCAACGAGTAGGGAAGCCGCGGCCGATAAAATTGCGAATCAAGCGAAGCGAGCAGATCTCGAAGTTCAGACTCCGTTGTGATTGCCCGGGCGTCAGCACCAGCGATCTGTCGAATGTCATGTTGATCTGATTGAGCCCATGTACTGCCAGCTTTCTCAATGTAGGCATCTGGCGCAGACTGGTTTATGGTAGAATTCGCCTGCATTGACTTTCCTCCTTGTGGGTTGGGGGTTGATGTACCAGGGCCAGGAGCGCCCGCCAGCGCTTCCTGGTCCGTTTTATTTGTCCTTAGGTAATGAGGGGTTTAGACGCTGACTACGGTTTGCCAAGGCCATAACGATGTGCCAGCTTTGCTACGCCTTGAGCCTTTAGCCAGAACTTGATGAACGACACGGAATACACACCTACACGCACAATCTCAAACTGATTATCGGCACCAATTCGCTGTTCATGCGTGGCGAAAGCCGCTTCAAAGCCGGCGGCTTTAAGGAGCTGTAGAGTGTCTTTGTTATATCCTCCACCGGGGTAAGCAAAATAGCGAACCCGCTTTCCGGTTAGCTCAGCCAGTTGCTCCTTGCTAACAACGATCTCTTTCTCTTGTTCCTCGTTGGAAAGCTGGTCCAAATAAGGATGATTGACGGTGTGTGCGCCTCCTTCTAAGAAGTCACTTCGGCCCAAAAGCGTTAACTGCCTAGCAGACATCCCCTCATATTCGGTCGCAATTGCCGCCGGCAGGGGATAAGCTGCCGCCAGTTCTTCGATAAACGCTTTGGGATTCCGGCTACTTCGGGCCATAACTCCCAGAGACCGGCGCGCCATCTTTCTCTCAATATCAGATCTAAAACTAAATGAGATTCCTCGGAGACATATCCGGGCATAGATTCGCTCAAAGCATAGGGCATTTAGATAACTGAACCACAGTAACCTTCCGGGCTGCAGATGCGCGGTCGAGATGAAAAAGGTCGCCGGCACTTTCCACCTTCGCAGAAGCGGGTACACACGTTCGAATGTGCTACGCAAACCATCATCGAAAGTGAGCGCGACCATCTTGCTCCTCAACCCTCGTTCATGCTCCCGAAGCTCCAAATACTTACTCAGTGGCACGATCTGGCGGTGGGTTAACAACCAGCGTAATTGCTGCTCAAAGCGGTGGCGGGGTAGGCCTGTCTTTCCCGACACATCACGCTGAGT
>DATEUF010000317.1:0-5952 GCA_035283325.1 Pyrinomonadaceae bacterium
CCGGCCAGGGCCGCGTAGATGTCCACGTAGGACGCGCTGCCATCAAACTTGTAGCACGGCCCGCCGTCTTTGCCGTACACGACCTTATCGGCAGGAACAACACCAGACGAGGTGGCGTTATAGGCGCTCTTGCCCCAGTCCCAGGCCACCGTGCCACTGTTCTCGTCCAGCGGCCAATAGGCGATCAGGGACGTGCTTCTGATCCGTCTTACTTTTTCGGTGTAACTAGTCGTCATTGTATTCATCTCCTTCGTAAACGTTGGCCGCTCCCGCTCCTTGATAGCCATACAGCGGCCCCCAGATTAGTTGGCTCTTAGGGGGCAGATAGATTTCCTTGCCCAATCCCATCGCCATTCCAATCCAGAATTCAGACCCGGCTTTCTGCGGGGCATACTCATCGCCGCCCGCCATCTCAAAGCCGAAGATTTCAATGCGCTCAAAGTCCTCGAATAACGCAAGAGCCATCATTTCGGCAAACGAACTAGAGAGATACTTGATCTTCTCATCGCCCTTGCGTATCTTGCCGAAGAATCGATCTATTATTTCTGCCAGTGGATATTCCACGCTGTCCGGGATGTAATCGTATTTGTACAGCATATTGATCGGCTTGCCGTGTTTCTGTTTCAACCAGTCAAAATGTCCTTTCACGTAGCCTCTTTCATGAATGCGGTGGGCATCCAGGTCACGAGTGAAGTCCTTTGGCTTGTGCATCTGGAACCAACGATCCCATGACTTCATCCAATCGAAGGCGTGCGCCTCGTTCAGTCCCCACACTTCCACAGTTGGGTCGTTGAACGGAGCCAAGCTGCAACTGGTGGGAGCCATGCCGACCAATGCCACGGTCTTCTTTCCTTCCCGCAATGAACGCAACTTTGCCAGCGTTTCATCGTCAGCGGGCATAAGCGTCTTGTGCATGGAGTGATCGATGATCGGTTCATAATGATCAGCGTGCTTGCCGTCGCGGTAGATGATGCGCACCGGGTAGCCGCAGGTCGGGCAGCTAGTTATATCACCCTCAGTTTTTAAAGGTACTTGCGAACGGATCGCCATGTCAATACTGCTGGTAGTTCACGATAAACTTCTCGTAGAGCGACATCAGCTTTTCTTCTAACTGGTGCTTCTCATCTTTCTTGCGCAGTATGTCGCGTATCTTCTCGGTCATCCATTCGCCAATCGGCACCTCCTTCGTCGTTCCAGCGGTTTTGTTGAAGTTGATGATCCAGCCTCCGTCGGGTTGCTTGTCACCATACTTCTGTGCCTCTTCGCCAGATATGGCGCAGGTCTCGCGCAGCCGCCTGATCTCTTTCAGACCCGCGTAATCTTCCTGCGCGGGGACAAGCTCAAGCAGGGCAACTCGCTCGTGAAATGTTAGCTTCATGATTTCCTCCAATCGGATTTACTAATCCGCTTCCTCTTTCAAAGATATTGTCCAGCACAGACGGCAATGAGAAGTTGATGATGCGCTTCCTGGCCTTCTGGTAAACACTGGCAGCCAAACTCAGATGAAACAACATGGCGTCGATCTTCCGATCCGGGTGTCCTGAGTATGGGTAATCGGTGGTGAAGTGCGCCCAATCTGGGTCGAAATCCACGCCCCATAAGAGAACTTTATCGAAACCGGCATAATAAGCCAGTTTCAACATGGGGTAAACAACCGTTCCACCTGCAAATGAACGCTCCTCGTTGAAGTCTTGCCTGTCTTTGGATAGCAGTACGGCATTGGGGAGGGCATAGATTGGGGAACTCTTGGGCAATGCCCTGCCCAGGTAAACCGTTTCTGCGTTCCTTGCGACGGCTTCTATCCTTTCATAGTCTTGTAAGGTACGATAATCCACGCACACGTAGTACGTCGGTTGTATTCCCGACACGCCGATGTAGTTTCCGCCATAAGAAGGGTATTGCCTCAGCAGGTCTCTCGGCAGGTCGTTCAGGCTTCTGCCGCAGCCCAATACCAGGGCAATCCTCATTATGGCTCTGGCTCTGGCGGTCTTTCATAGACCGTCCCGCCCAGAGCGACGATGTAATCGCAGATGCTACCTAACCCAAAGCGCGGGTCGAGCAATAGGCAATGCAAGCTATCATCGTCCACTTCGGCTTCAAAGAATATCCCATAATCCTTGAGGTATTCTTTGATCGTACCAACTCCCGAAAACAATATGTAAATTGCATGTCCAATAGCCACTCCGTTATTGCTTGGTAGAGGAGCGGGTACGTCTTGAATCACGCCTGGCTTCTTACTTGTTTTCGAGGCCATATTCTTTTGTCCTTGCTAATGGGGGCGAGTCGCCCCGCCCCCATGAACGTTAGGCCGAAGCCGCATACAGCGGAATCCAGTAGGTCGATCCGTTGATGTTGCATACAAGAACAAGGTCTTGCGTGCCTCCCACAGTAATGGTCTGGATCATCTTACCGGTCACAGCTCCGTTATTTGTCCGCAGGAAGTAGGTCGGGGCCAAGGCCGCCGTGCCTGCCTTCTGGAACATGGAGTCGATAGCAGCAGATGAACCCTCCATACGCATGTAGACAAAAGCCGATTGCGTGTGGCTATTGCCGTCTGCCATGTGGAGCTGGATGCCATTCACAGATGAAGCCGCCGCCTTGAGATCGTCTATATAGACGTTCACGCCGTTGAGGTTGCCGCTTGTCAGCGTTGGCGCTGTGCCATTGGTGGCGATGTAGACGTACATACCTTCGACTTCGCAGCCAATAGTCCCATCCAGGAAGATATCGGTCGCGAAAGCGTTGATCTGGGCACCGCCGGTCGTGTAGCTGGCATCACTCGATGGAGTCACACTAACGTACACGCCCTGCAAGTAGCCGCTGGTCACGGTCGATGTGTCGGTAATGACTATCGACAGAACATTATCCGCGCCGGGGCTGGCTACAGTCCAGTTAGTAACACCGTCTTCCTCGACTACGAGGAGTTCGGTGGACGCATCCCCATCTTCCAGCACCACGAAGTCCCCGGTGTGTCCGCTGGATTGGGTGATAGTCAGGATATCGAACGCGCCGGCAGAGCCTTGTGGTTGGATATGGATACCGTCGCTCAAGCTGTCGGGGAACAAGGGAACAGCTAATCCCATATATGTTGCTTCCATTTCACACTCTCCTTATGCCTCGAAGGACGAGGAAACCTCGACCCGCAAGCACCGATTATCTACCATTCTCGAATATCCTCCGTAGAATTTCCAGCCAGACGAGATGAACTGATCCAGGTTGCCAGTCCGTTTCTCCGGCACTAACGCGCCGAACTCACCGATCTGGACAGCGTACAGTTTCACCATGCTGGAAGGCCCGCCGAGCAGGATCGGGTACACGTTATCCGCATTGGCGACCGTCTCACCCACCGCGTGCGTGAAGCGCAGCCCACCGTTCGGGCCTTGCCCCTGGATGGTGATGGTCGTGCCGGAAACCGACACAACGTACACGTACTCGTTCTGTGGGTCGAAGGTGTTGCCGGTCTCGATGGTGCCAACCAACAGCCACTGCCCGGCAGCGATGTTGGTGTTGGCGGCCACTTCGATGGTCGTCGCCAGTTTCAGGTTGGCGGTGGCGGATGCGGCGATGGTCGTTGCGACGGAGGTGGCATTCACCACACCAGCCGCATGGAACACTTTAGCCCAGGCGTTCACGATGAAGCGGAACGGGCCGAGCTTGCCCAACTCGAAGTTGAGGTGGATACCGGCGTCCTGGTACGTACCAATCGCGTCCACGTTGCCGCTCTCGCGGATGTCGTGGAAGGGTTCTGGTGACATGAGGGCCGACCATATCGAGGATTTGCCGTCAGCAGTGATAAAGCCCGGAACGCGGGCATTCATCAGATAGACTTCCATGCGGGCAAACAGCGCATCGCTTGCGCGGTGGCCGGTCGTGCCTGCATCCAGGGAAGCGCGGGCAGCCGCGCGGTAAACGAACGTGCCCTGCAATGCCGCAGCCTGGGCCAGAAGGTCGACCGATTCGGCCTGGTTCTTGCCCAGTTTCAAGGCGCGCTCTTCGTTGTAGTTGTAGGATTGCTGGATATCGCCCAGCAACTCAGACCACTGGAGGGCTTCGCCGCGGGATGTGGGGGTGATGGACGCGGTTGCGTCCAGGAGAACTTGAGGCGTAACGTCTGCGGTCTGCGAGATCGCGGTCACGCCAGGGTCCATGTCACTCAGAAACGGATAGGTGACGGATGAACCGCTCATCATCTTCGCCATGTCCCCAGGAAAGGGAACGGCGAATTGATCATACAGCCGATTGAACATCGCTTCCCGCTCGTATGTCTCTTTGAACTGAGCGTGGAAGGGTGTTAGATTGGCGGTAGTTTGAATAGCCATTTCACTGCCTCCTGGTGGGGGGCAGCGCGGACTGAATACAGTCCGTTACAATACCAGCCCCACCGGTTATTTAGGTTGAAAGAGCTTTTGCCGCTTTTCGTAAAGCTCGTTGTACCGCTTCATATCCATCTGGTACTTTGGCTTTTCCTTCAAGCGCGCAAGCTCTCGGTCGATGCTTTCCAGGTCGTCCTCAGGAGGGACGGCCTGCCCGCCACCGGTCGACATGACTGCCGCCGGGTTCGGTTCTGGTTGTCGCGCTGTACCCAAGTTGATCGCTACCTTTGCTAAACGTTTGATCTGCTCTACGGGTGTGCCACCCTTTCGCAGCTCTGCCGTAATTTCGGGCGAGTTTGGGTCCAGTTTGACTTCCCTCAGAAAGTCCGATACCGTCTCCTCAACCGGTAGCTGGGCTGTGTTGCCTGACACAGACGGGGCTACAGCTGGTTGATCCACTCCAAAGCGGGTCAGAGCTTCGTCAAGCTTCATGCTAAGCAGAGCCTGACGCTCACTCATCCCTTCGCTCGTGAGTTTCTTCAACTCAGCAAGTTGACTCTCAAAATCTTTTGTTTTCGAGGTTACTTCTTTTCTAACTTCATCGATGCTCCGATCCTTCACGCCTTGAGCCTGGCGAACCTCGGCAACAAATTGCTTGAAAGCCGTCTTCAGTTCGGCGATCTCATCAGCGGAAGTCGGCGTTCCTTTGCCCTGCGAAGTTGCCTGATCTGGCTGACCAGCCGCTCCAACAGGGGAGGCCTCACCCTCCACGTTGACTTTCTCGTCCATTTTTCCTTCTCCTTGTAAGGTGCTATTTATAATTCAGCGAATGAATTATAGCCGTATTATACTACACTTTTTCTAATCCTTTTACTGTTCCTCCAGCGACTTACGCATCAGTTCCATCATCGTGTTGTAATCAATTCCTAATCCATTGGCGATGTATTCGATCTGTCCGATTGCCACGTCCGGCATCGGCTCCCCGCCATAGACATCATCCAGCACCAGATTGCTCAGATTGGGCGATAACAGGTCAGACCAATCCAGCCAGGAATAACCATACACGCCCTGATCCTCGGCCACCTGCAACGCTTCGGTCAGCCCACGCTGGCCTAACGATTCGGGCGACACGCCGGGACGCAGGAACGGCAGCGGCGTCTCTTGCAGCAAGGCTTGAACATCAACAATTTCCTTAGCCACGATTGCCTTATAAGCCGCCTTCATGTTCATGTATTCTTCAAGTTCGGGATGGGCTTTCCAGTAAGCACTGGCGTCAGCTTTACCGATCAACTTGGCTTCGTTGTAAGCATCCCACTTATCCCAGATGTCGGCTCCCAACTGCTGCTCGATAGCGTTCCACATATTACCGTTGTAGTAGCGTTCGATGTCTTTGATTGACAGGTAATATTTTGAAAGAACCGGGTCATTAATGATCATTGCGTCCTGCAACTGCAATGCCCGTTCCACTTCCGGGTGTTCAGTGATAAAGGAATCTTTGCCATCAAAGTTTTCACCCAGAGCGAAATACTGGTCAATCAATTGCGTGATGTCTGCCCCGAACTGCTCTTCCAATCTCGGCGCAAGCGTCTTATATCGCTTACTCGCCTCTCCCCATTCGGCTTTGGTGGCGTCGTCTGGG
>DATEUF010000318.1:0-10047 GCA_035283325.1 Pyrinomonadaceae bacterium
GACTTTTACTTTCGAGCTTTCATCTTCGAGGATCGCTCCCCAAAGAGGTCGAGTATAACTACATGGGCATACAGTCAATTCCCATGACCGGTCTTGCACCGGCTAGACATGCAGCATTATGGGCTGCGAACGAAATTACACCAACGAAAAATGAAACGTTTGATCTCACTTCGTGTAATTTCGTGTGATTTAGCGGATCCCTCAAGTCCTTAGCCTAGCTAGGGGTTTCACCTTCCAGCCACGAAACTGTTTCGCCGTACCACAGTTTGGGCCGCCATCTTTTGCCGTCCCGTCAACTCGAGCCTCAAGTGCCTTAGATGAATTCGACACCCGATTGATCATGTCCCACGTGATACCGCCTAGCGGGACTTTCAACCGGCGGCTCCAAACAGTATTTGTTTGGCCCGCGCAGGTGCCGATGTCCAGATAAACGAATCGCGCCTTCGGCGGACCTTGAATGAAAGGGCCCAGCAGATCCGGCACACCCTCTTTGCCCTGCTTTACTCGTGCGCAGAATTCGAAGGTCAGCTCTGCAGTCGTTGATCTCTGCTTCTGAACCGTCTCGTAATTGCCGCCACTGCCTTTCTGCAAACCAAAGTCGACACCGGCTGGTGGTCTCTCCACAACAATTCTCAGCGTCAACTCAGCTTCCATTCCACGTCCTGCTCTTGCCGTCTGCCTCCTGCTCCTGCCTCCTGTGTTTCACTTCGCCATCAATGCCTCAATCTCTTCCGGCTGCTTTGGCACTTTGTTCGTCAAAACCCTCGGACCGTTCCCCGTAACTACTACATCATCTTCAATGCGCACACCGATACCGAGATACTGCACAGGTATGTCTTTGGTTGTGGGCGCAATGTAGAGACCCGGCTCTACAGTCATGACCATGCCTGGCTCAAGCTTGCGTGGCTGGCCGTCCTCGTAGTAACGCCCCACATCGTGCACATCGAGACCGAGGAAATGCCCCAGACCATGCATGTAAAACTGCTTGTATTTCTCTTCCTCAATCAGCTTTTCCGGTTCCCCCTTGAGCAAGCCCAGACGGACCATCCCCTGTGTCAACATTTCGATTGAGTGTGATTTGAGAGCATCAACGTCAATACCGGAACGCACCATCTCAATGCACGATAGCTGCGTTTGTAGAACAAGGTCGTAAATGTCCCGTTGCGGTCTGGTGAAACGACCATTGATGGGGAACGTCCGAGTAATGTCCGAAGCATAACCCCTATATTCCGCTCCCGCATCAATGAGCACGAGATCGCCGTCGCGGAGCTCATCGGTGTTGTTCACGTAATGCAGCACGGTCGCATTCTTTCCGCCGCCCACAATCGAGGTGTAGGCGGGCGCTGCGGCACCGTGCCTGCGAAAGATGTGTTCGATTAGCGCTTCGACCTCATACTCCTTCATTCCCGCGCGCACGCGTTTCATTGCCTCGCAATGGGCTTCGGCGGCAATGTCCGCGGCCCGTTGCATCAATTCCAGCTCTTCGGAAGTTTTGAAAAGCCGCATCTCATGGATGATTGTGCCGGGATCGATAATTGTTTCGGGTGCACGAAACTCCTTCTTGCGCGTCAGCGCCCGCAAGCGGGTAATCTGGCGGATGATTACCTCGTCGAGATCCGGATTAATCCCGAGCCGGTAATAAAGGACAGAGGCGCCGTTCAAGACTTCTTCGAGCTTCGTATCAAACTCAGCGATGGGCAGGGCCTCATTTGCCCCATACTGTTCTTTGGCGCCTTCAACCCCGGCGCGTGGACCATCCCATACTTCGCGCTCCGGATCGCGCGGTCGTACAAACAGCGTGTATCTTTGTTCGCGTGACGGAGCGACTACGGCGAGAGCCTCCGGTTCATCGAAGCTGGTCAGGTAGTAGAAATCGGAGTCCTGGCGAAATCTATAGTTGGTATCATTTGAGCGAGTTGCTTCCCGGGCGCTGGGGATGATGGCGACCGATCTTTGGGCCATACGGCGCATAAACTCCGCAAGTTGCGGTCGAATCATGGCTGGTTCTCCTTACGGTTTATGGGTTGTGCGATTTGCGTGATTGTACAAGACTCACCCTTTGCTAAAGAAACGCATGAGGGGAAGCTCTCAGGTTAGGCGGGGGCAAGCCAGACTTCTGCGGAGGAACACCACTCTTAAAAAAATCGCAGGTTAGGAAGGGGGCAAGGCAGGCTTCTGGGCAGGAAGGAAGCTCGTTTCAGTCTGCCGCCGCCCCTGCTTAACCTTCCATGCCAGTCAACATTGAAGTGATCACTCAAACTAAATCTCCTCAGAGGTAGCGCCCGGGGCTCACGTTGGCGGATAATCGAGTGATTAGAAAAGCCATGCAAGTGCTGCAATCAGAGACGTCTCGAGAAATCATCTCTCGGAACCCCACCACCGGTGAGGAACTGGGCCGGGCTCCCCTGATCGGCGCCGACGGAGTCACGCTCGCGGTGGCGCGAGCACGCGCTGCGCAGCCTGCGTGGGCTGGCTGGCCGTTAAAACAGCGATCAAAAATTATCAGGGAAGCGCGACGAATAGTGCTGGAAGAGATGGAGGAGATTGCCGCGCTCATCTCCCGCGAAACTGGAAAGCCCGTCGCCGAGGCGATCTCGATGGAGATCGTGCCGACTCTCGATCTGATGAATTATTTTGCGCGGCGTGCCGGTTGGCTACAGAAGTCGCAGAAGATCGACATTGGACAGTATGGCTTAATGGGCCGCTCGTCCCGCATTGTGTACCAGCCACTCGGCGTCGTGGGAATAATCTCACCCTGGAATTTCCCCTGGGCCACACCACTCGATGAAGTCGTGATGGCCCTCATCGTCGGCAACACCGTAGTGCTCAAGCCCAGCGAATTGACTCCGTTAACGGGTCTCAGGATTGGTGTGGTTTTTCGAAAAGCCGGCTTGATTGACGGAGCCCTGCAAATCCTTACCGGTGACGGCACCACGGGAGCGGCGCTAGTAGAGGCAGGCGTGGATAAGCTCATGTTCACCGGTAGCGTCGCCACTGGTAAGCGCGTGGCTGAGGCGGCGGCCAAACATCTGGTCCCGGTCGTGCTTGAACTGGGTGGCAAGGATCCAATGATTGTTTTTGAAGACGCGCACCTCGATAACGCGGCGCGAGGCGCAGTCTGGGGAGCTTTTGCAAATGCCGGCCAGGCGTGCGCGGCGGTAGAACGTTGTTACGTTCAGGAATCAGTTGCAACAGCCTTTGTCGAGCGAGTTATTAATGAAACGAAGAGCCTGAAGCAAGCCTCACCGGAAACGCCCGAGGTTGATATTGCGGGTATGACCAGCGAACGCCAGCTTCAAACCGTGGAGCGGCATGTAGAAGATGCAATCCGCAAAGGCGCTGCCTTGCAAACGGGTGGCCAGAGAGTCGAGAACAAGACTGGCTGGTACTACGAACCCACTGTGCTCACAAACGTCAATCATGGGATGGCGATCATGCGCGAAGAAACCTTTGGTCCTGTATTGCCAATAACGACTTTCAAGACCGAGGACGAAGCCGTGGGACTTGCCAATGACAGTATCTACGGTTTGACTGCTTCAGTGTGGACGCGAGACATCGCCAGAGGGAAACGAGTGGCGCTGAAGATCGAAGCGGGAACAGTCATGGTCAACGAGGCCGTCTATACGCACGGGATCGCCTCTACGCCCTGGGGCGGAGTAAAGCAGAGTGGCTACGGCCGCACACATGGCAGGCTGGGGCTTCTGGAACTGGTCACGCCAAAACATATCCACGTCAATCGAGCGTTCTTCCTGCCAGATCTTTGGTGGTTTCACTACAACCTGAACGCCGGCCGGCTCTTTCGCGGCCTGGCGCGCCACTTCACCACTGGGTCAATATTGAGAACATCGTTACTCCTGCCGCAGATGATCCGCCGCCTTTGGGAAAGAAGATAGTTTTACTCTACTTCCCACAAGTGCTGAATAGGTTCCTGCAGACAATTTAAGTTGCGTGAAACCAAAAAGGCGTATGTAGACATTGCTTACCTGCGCCTCGAAAAGCGCGAACGTCTGACAATTAAGTTTGTGAACAGCAGCAAAATGAAAGTTTGGCCTGTTGAAGGAGACTACGCGGATATTCTTAAGATATTAGGTGAAAATCTTGGTCCGGATTTTCCCATCGACGTCAGATGAGGCAAATGAGGCTGAAAGCTCGCAGAGGATAAGTTAGCCGCTTGGTAGCTTGGGGCCTGACAGCAACGGCCTGCAGTGCCGTGGTGCAATGGTATTTCAATGTTCATTGCTTGCTGGTCAGGCACGCTATGCTGTGCAACTTGCCACACGTTATCTTCGGCTGTTAATCTTGCGATTCTCCCATGTCTATTGTACCGAAAGGAGTTCCAAATTTATGAACAAGCTGTCTGTGTTTTCGGTATTTGTTGCCGGCTTGATATTGATTTCCGCAGCCGTTGCCGGAAGCGGCCGCGTCACCGGTAATGATATTCCCTCCCCTCCAGCAATTGGCTCGATCATTGAGAGCTTCACGCTGCCGGATGTAGACGGCAAGATGCATTCACTCGACTCGCTTAAAGGCAAGAAAGGAACCGTCCTGATCTTCGTTTCCGTTCAATGTCCGGTATCCAACGCCTACAACGAACGAATGGAGAAACTGGCCCAGGATTACCGTCAGCGCGGCATAAACGTCATCGGCATCAACGCCAACAATACTGAGCCTGGCGATGTGGTTAAGGCTCATGCCACAGAAAAGCATCTGACATTTCCAGTGCTTAAAGATCCGGAGAACAAGATCGCGGATCGCCTCGGCGCCAGTAAGACCCCCGAAGCCTATTTCCTCGATGCCAGCAACAAGCTGCTTTATCACGGCCGCATCGATAACAGCCGCGATGCGGAGCAAGTCAGCTCCAGTGAGTTACGCGATGCGATGGATGCGTTGCTGGCGGGAAAACCGGTTGAAAAGACGACAGCCGCAGCCTTTGGTTGCACTATCAAACGCGTCTCATAGATGGCTTTTTCTCAATCATCATTTCTGCTTGTCACTGTTTGCGTTCTCCTTGCAGGTTTTGTGGCGCCGGCGCAGTCTTCCCGTGACCGGACCGCAAAATCTGCTGCCATCACCGCGGTGCGTGAGGTCGACACAGAGGGCCTCAAAGGGTTACTGAAACGCGATCCCGGCGCGGGTCCGTTGCTGGTTAATTTCTGGGCCACATGGTGTGATCCCTGCCGTGAAGAGTTTCCGGACCTCGTAAAGATCGACGAAGACTATCGCGGTAAAAAGTTTAACTTTATCGCTGTATCACTTGATGACGTGAAGGACATCGGTACGGAAGTACCTAAGTTTCTGCGTCTCATGAAGGCGTCGATGCCGGTTTACCTCCTCAATGTTGACGATCCCGAACCGGCGATAAAGTTTGTCGATCCCCAATGGGATGGCGCAATGCCTGCGACCTTTCTCTTTAGTAGCGAAGGCAAGATTGTCTATAAACACTTTGGACGCATTAATCCAGTTGAGTTGCGGACGGAAATCGATAAAGCTTTAAAGTGGGAAGTTAGCTAGTGGAATGTTACAGTAACTTCTTCGTGCGATTTCGTGTGATGCACGTGGATCGGCTATCATCCCTTCTATGCTAACGCCCGAAGTAATCTCCGCTCATAACCTCACTCAGGAAGAATTCGAGCGTATCAAGAAACTGCTCGGCCGCGAACCCAACCTCGTAGAGCTTGGCATCTTTTCGGTCATGTGGTCCGAGCACTGCTCATACAAGTCTTCGCGCGTGCATCTGAAGCGTCTGCCCACTACCGGAGAGCAAGTCATCGTTCCACCGGGCGAGAATGCCGGTGTCGTAGATGTCGGAGACGGCTGGTGCGCGGCTTTCAAAATTGAGTCGCACAATCACCCGTCGTTCATTGAGCCTTTTCAGGGCGCCGCTACGGGTGTCGGGGGAATCCTACGCGACGTCTTCACGATGGGAGCGCGTCCCATTGCGGCGATGAACAGTTTAAGGTTCGGTTCTCTCGACCATCCGCAGTACGGTCGTCGCAATCGATCCCTGCTCGCCGGCGTGGTCGCCGGCATTGCCCATTACGGCAATGCATTTGGCGTAGCGACTGTTGGCGGCGAAGTTGCTTTTGACGATGCTTACACGTTCAATCCGCTGGTGAATGCTTTTGCCCTGGGACTCGTGCGGCAGGATCAAATCTTTTTTGGCAAGGCCACAGGAATCGGCAATCCGGTGCTGTATGTCGGGGCCAAAACAGGTCGCGACGGCATCCACGGGGCGACCATGGCCTCGGCCGAGTTTGACGAAGAAGCTTTGGAGAAACGGCCGACAGTTCAGGTTGGCGATCCCTTTTTGGAGAAACTGTTGTTGGAAGCATGCCTTGAAGCCATGCGAAGCGGCGCCGTAGCCGGTATCCAGGACATGGGCGCGGCCGGTCTTACTTCATCATCCTGCGAGATGGCAGCCCGCGCCGGCACCGGTATCGAGCTCAATCTTTCCCTTGTGCCGCAGCGGGAAGTAGGCATGACCGCTTACGAGATGCTGCTTTCCGAGTCACAGGAACGAATGCTCATAGTCGCGCATTCGGGGCGCGAGCGTGAAGTAGTTGATATTTTTCGCAAGTGGGATCTCGACGCAGTGGTGATCGGCCGTGTGCGCGAAGGCGGACGCATGCAAGTCGTCCACGAAGGCGAGACCGTGGCTGACATACCGGTGGTTGCGCTCACCGATGAAGCGCCACGATACGAAAGACCGATGAAAAAGACAGTCGAGAGTCTAGAGTCTAGAGTCTGGAGTCCGGATTCTGGAGTCGTCACTAAGCAGTCTGAGGTTCACGATCAAGGTCTAGACTCGTCAACCCAGACTCTAGACTCCAGACTCCAGACTCCAGACTCCAGACTCCAGACTCGGACCTCCAGACTCCAGAGTCCAGACTCTCGGCTCCAGACTCCAGACTTTTCGGAGGCCCTTTTGACGCTGCTCGCCTCTCCAAACCTTGCCTCCAAGCAGTGGGTCTATCGCCAGTACGATCACATGGTACGGACCAACACCGTTGTTTTGCCCGGTGCTGACGCCGCAGTTGTCAGGATCAAGGAGACACGCCGGGGGCTCGCGCTGACGCTGGATTCCAATGGTCGTTATTGCGCAGCAGATCCGCGCTCGGGGGCACGACTGGTCGTCGCCGAAAGCGCGCGCAACGTGGTTTGCGTTGGCGCTCGGCCGCTGGCGATCACGAATTGCCTCAACTTCGCTTCGCCTGAGCGGCCCGAAGTGATGTGGTCGTTTTCCGAAGTGATAGACGGTATCGCTGAGGCATGTAAAGCCTTCAGTACACCGGTAGTTTCAGGCAATGTCTCTTTCTACAATGAAACCGAGGGTCGGGGAATTCTGCCCACACCGGTGATAGGCATGGTCGGGCTGGTGGAAGATGTGCGCCGTGTGGTACAGGCGGGATTCAAGAATGAGAACGATGTGATTGCATTGCTCGGTGAGACAGGGGACGATCTGTCGCTGAGCGAATATGCTGCGAGAGTGGAAGGGTTTACGACTGAGGAGCTGATTTCGAGAGGCCGCGTGCCACCCGTAGATCTCGAGCGAGAGCGCGCAGTTCAAAATGTTTGTTTGGAGGCGGCGGAAGCAGGTTTGCTGCAATCCGCCCACGATTGTTCCGATGGCGGGCTCGCCGTCACGCTGGCTGAGAGTTGTTTTTCGTCTCTGAACCACGGGGCCATAGGCGCGGAAGTGGAACTCGAAGGACCACTTGCTGTTCGTAGTTTGCTCTTCAGTGAAACGCCGTCACGAATAGTGATCAGTTTTGCCTCGAGCGTTGCCGAGAACTTAAAGGGGATTGCTCGCCGACGGAACTGCCCGTTCACAATCATCGGTCGAACGCGTGGTGAGCGATTGAAGATCAAGGTAAATGGAGCGTCTGCGGTCGATACCCTGGTCGCCAAACTCGAAGATGTTTGGCGTAGTGCCTTACCACGGAAACTTCGCGCGGAAGCAATGGCCGCCGGAATGGAATGATCCTCGCCTAACGGGAGCAGCAGTGCATCCCATCATCTATCTCAACAACGTGATGGTCGAGGCGACTAAGGCCCGTGTCGCGCCCCCGTCCTACGCGATGCTTTATGGCCGCGGCGCTTTTACGACTGTAGCTATTTACCGGCGAGCGCCATTTCTGTGGCCGAAGCACTGGCAGCAACTGCAAGACGATGCTGAGCATTTGAAGATCGATTGTACGGCCTACAGTGAACATAACGTTGGCGAGGCCCTGCAAAAAGTGATTGCTGTCAATGACGTTGATGAGGGCTGCGCCAGAGTAATTCTGCTGGCCCGCAGTGAAAACGAGGGAAGGAAATCGAAAGGGACTAAAAAGAGTGATCTCCTGATAATGTCTAACGAACGGCGGGTTATTCCTGCCCGCGGCCTGACGCTGGCGGTCTCTCCTTTCCGTACCAACACCTGGTCGCCTTTGACGGGAATCAACAGTCTTAATTACTTAGAGCGCGTGCTCGCTCTGGAAGAAGCGGAGGAAAGAGAATTTGACGAAGCCGTGACGCTGAATGAACGCGGCGAAGTCGTCTCAGCAATAATGGCCAACATCTTCTGGGTGAAGAATGGCACACTGTATACGCCCGCCCTCAGTACTGGAGCGCTGCCTGGCGTGACCCGGGCAGCAGTAATGGGACTCGCTGGCAAACACTTCATACCGCTCGTAGAAGGGGTTTACGAGTTATCCGACTTAACTGAGGCGGATGAGATATTTCTAACGTCGGCAAGTCTGGGAGTAGCCGCAGTGACCACCTTTGATTTTCGTCAGTATTCAGTGGCTACTGCAAGCATCGTCGCGCGGTTGGCGGATAGCTTCAGAGCGTTGATCGACGTTAGTTAGGGAGCCATTCAATCGGGAAAAAGGACCCGGCCTTCTCGTCAGCAATACTCACTCCGAGCAAGGATGCGGCATAAGCGAGAACTGGATCGCGTTTGGCAGCGAGATCGCTTCCTGTGGGCAATCTTAGCTCATCGGGATCTTACTTTCTCACCAACACAACGGGGGCCTGCTCGGCAGCGCGTATCTTCTCAAAGAAGCTACGTACAGTTTGATATTGCTCAACCGGAATGGTACTCGCGCGCTGGGCCAAAGCCCGTTTGAAAACCAGTTCGCCATCTTTCACTTCATAGCTCGTCTTATAAGAGCCAAAGTCCATATCGAGCTTCAGCGCGTCGGGTAACTCATCCACTTCAAAACCCGACGGCAGCTTTACCCGCACAATTTCTGTAAAGGCTCGCGACTCAAGCACTACGGGGTGGTTTCGCTTTGCCTCTGTCAAAAAGAGCGAGTCGCGCCGGGATACAATTGCAGGCTTGAAGACCAAGAGCCGGTCTTGCATGACTTGACCATAATCCGTCGCCGAAAACTCAAGGTTGAGGCTGAACCGACCATCGCTGTCATCATCTTTCGGCTCTACCTTGGAAAGCTTTGGCGCCGTGACGCCGCGCGTCAGCCATTGCTCAATCATGCCGCGATACTCCGGAGTTGAAAGTGCGCGGAAGGCACGTCTTTCACTGACAGCCGTCTGTCCTGTTGATCTCTCCTTTAAGCTGGCGGTGATCGCTCCCTGAGGCGTAAGCACCACCTCTGCTTCCCGTTGAAGCTGACTGGAGTCAGGAGGCATTGTCGGCATGCGCATCAAGGAGCCTGCATCACCTGCGATTATCAGTGCCAGACTGCCCTGCTCGTCATCAGGCAGATCCCCTACCGGGGTATTTGGGTCTGTGGCATCAAAGATCATCAGGCGCCCCAGGGTTGGGTGCTGTATCACGGTAGGCGCCACGGTTTGGTCGCTGACTTTAATGGCGATGATGCAGTGATTGAACCAGCCAGGTGACGCCCACTCTTCACGCACGCGCGTCGCGTCGCCACTGTATATGGCGACCGGATAAGCAGTGATGTTGATGGCCTTGAGCATAGCTCGCATCAGGTTGGCTTTGTCTTTGCAATCACCATATAGCTTAGCTAGCACCTGTGCGGGAGGATGGGGTCTATAACCGTTTCCTTTTCCCACTCCGATATCGATCGAAATGTATTG